>JAHEZF010000165.1 GCA_023251215.1 Sphingobacteriales bacterium
TGCTGTTTTTGAATCCACATTGCTGAATGTGGGAGTGATTTCTGCAACTTTAGTAGTATCAATTGATTCGTTTTGCTTCATGTTATTCATCTTTGATGAATCATGATCCGCAGTTTTTTTATCTGATCTGCTGTTACATGCGACGAATGTGATGGAACCTGCGGCCAATAAGCCAATAATTATCTTTTTCATGTTCTTGCATTTGGGTATTACTAAATAAAATGTGGAATGATCAGGCAGAAACGCCTTTAGCCCGACAATTTTTTGCCGGGTTTATAACTTAAAAAACAAAATCAAATACGAAAAACAGAATTGAGAAGATAAATCCCTATGTCGCAACTTCGGGGAGGAGCATTGGACAGAGGATTTTCTTCTGTAACAGAAGAAATAACAGCCCCGGGTAATTCAATGAAAGGAGAAGCAATTACAACAGAAGAAAACTGGATAATTTGAAATGCACTTTCTGTAGCTTTTTGGTCATTTACAATTTTTATAACCTTATGTTCATCTTTACAGCAACCTTTACTTGCCTGCTTCTGTGCCCTGGTCATACCACACCTGCTGCATCTGTCAGCTTTTTTGTTATGCCATAAACTCCACTCAACTAGTTTGCCCATACAGTAGTGTATATGCACAGTGGCGCCGGTTGATACACCGAGATAAAACGTGGCTAATATGGCTATAAAAACTTTTTTCATCTAAAGACAAACGTAAAATTATAATATAATATTCTCAATTTTATGTAAATATTTTGGTCCCGGTCAGTCATTAATCAGTAAATGCTTCATTTACAGCAGTCCTTTTTCCTTACAAAGATCAATTTGAAAATTTTAATGAGAAACCCCTTTATAGATATAATCAGGTTCATATTACTAAATTAACAGTGTTTAACTCAACTGCTGCTTCTTTTCTTCAACGCATTCAAAAATGTCCTTTCAAAACTTACCAGCCAGCTATTGGTTGACATTCGCTGCATGTCACCATCCACCTGGAAACGATACCCAATATTCAATTTTGCATTACTGTTGAAAATGAATTGCAGGGCCGGGGCCAGGTCAATATAACTCTTATGCTGATCCGGTGTTTGTTGGGCTAACAACTCGGTATATAAATTTATATTCAGTTGTTTATAGTCTGTGTATTCTTTGGGAAATAAAAGATAGCCTGCCGATAAAGAGTAGTTCATGGCCTTGTAATTGCGGGCAGGCACATAGATGACATTATTATGTCTCGATTTATCCAAAACCTGTGTATGGGCTGCTGTGCCCGAAAGAGCAAACCTGTGCCAGAGTTGGGTGACAATTATGCCTGCCTCAACTCCATTTTTGTCTCCCATCAGAGTTATTTCATCGTAATGAAAAGGGGCTTTTGTTGTTGAAGCCTCTGCAAAAAAAGCCATCCGGAAATGTTTGTGAATATCATCCCTCGAAAAAAACCGGTATTTGGCATACAGGTTTAATGATTCATACCGAAAATCTTTTGTATGCATATTGCTTATTGTAGTACTGATATGAAACATGATATTCTTATTGATGCCAACCATCAGTTGTGGCATATAGCGTTGCGCAAACCTGCCATAAATTTTATCCTTTATTACAAAATGATCGATTAGTTTGACACTGATAGAATGTGCCGGAATATTGGATGCAGGCTCGGTAAAAACATTCAACTCCTGAGCTTCTGCTTTAATTGCCCAAAATGAAAGTATCCAAAGAAAATTTTTTGTCATACACATAATTGATCAATCTCCTAAAATATCTTTCAATGCTTTTTCCAGGTCTTTGCCTTCGAGGTCCATAGCTATCAATTTTCCATCTTTATCAATAAGGAAGGAAGTTGGTAATGCTGATATATTCCAGTTAATGGCTGTTTGTGCATCCCATCCACGGGGATCAATAACCTGCAGCCAGCTTATTTTATCTTTACTGATAGCCCTTGTCCAGTTTTTCTTCTCCTCATCTAATGAAACACTAAAAATCTCAAATCCCTTTGCTTTGAATTTAGGATACAACTTTACCAGTTGTCTATTGGATGCACGACAGGGCGGGCACCATGATGCCCAAAAGTCCAGCAATACTACCTTTCCCCGTAAAGAGGAAAGTCTTAACGTATCACCAGTGACTGAAGGCAAAGCTATTTCCCTGGCATCATACCCAAAAGAAGGTTGCGCATATATCGTTAATGATAAAAGGAAACCGGGAATAAGGATAAAAAATCTTTTACGGTTTATCATAGTGTCATACTTTAAAGGCTTCTCTCCTATCCATGCGGGAGAGAAGCCCTGGATTATCTACATAGTTACATGGTAAATCCTTGCATCGGCCGGAATACCATCCTTCACACAGCAGCTCGCCGCTTTGCCAGTTTGCAAACAACTCATCTTTGTGGCAGCGCTATATTTTTTAAACTCTTTGGCTGACACATAATTCTTATCTACTACGGTCATTGTCTTTTCACCATTTAGCAACTGACTGTTTACATACAGGAAATGAAACCTTTCGTTACCGATTTTCACATGCTGATCCGGGGCAATTTTTACATCCGTGAAAGTTCCCGTCAGTTTCAGGCTGCCTACTGAGAACCCGGCATCCTCTACTGCATTTTTAATAGCATCAATATCTATATCATCATTTTGCTTAAACACAATATCAAATGCCGAATTTTTTATATCAGCCCTGACAGACGCTACAAATGAGACTTTTTGCAATGCCTTATTTATGGCATTGCTGCAAAGTGAACAGGTAAGACCTGTGGCCTGCAACCTGGCTTTAGTAAATTGAGCATCCGAATAAAATGCAAGAAACATTACCATTATTATTAACAACAGCTTTTTCATGTCAAACTTTATTAATGTTACTGGCCTGTTTTCTTACAGCAGCTTTTTTTGTCGTCGCACTTCATAGCTGTTTTACCATCTCCTTTCTGGCAGCAGCTCATTTTAGGGGAAGCCGCAGCATTTTCAGCGCCACAGCAGCCCATTTCTTTACATTTCTCGGAATCTTTGCAACAACCTTTGTCCTTACACGCAGCTTCATCCTTGCATTTACCGCCCTGCATTTCACATTTGTCAGAACAACATGATGTTTGCATATTTACTCCTTCTCTTTCATACTGGCAGCATTCATCCAGTTTATTGTATGCTTGCCCAGTCGCTTTAAAATCAGGAGTGTCATACCCAACGCCTGCAATTTTCTGCTGGATCTTTGCAGAATTAGTGGAAGAACTGTTGTATCTAATGGTTAACAGCTTTGTATTTGTACTCCACACAGCATAAGTAGCTCCGGCTTCTTTTGCGACCTTCTCTATCTTTTTCTTGCACATGCCACATTCGCCTGACACTTTCAATGTCTCGGTTTTAACTTTCTGCGCAAAACTGAAACTGGCAACAGCCAGGAACAAAGTGACCATGGAAAATATTCTTATCGTTTTCATGTTTATAAAGTTTTGAGATTTTATAAAATTATAAAATAATCATCACAACGTAATGTAATAATAAAACCAAGGAAACTGCCGCTAATTACTCACAGCTTCTAATAATCTCAAATGCGGAAAACACAATTCTGCAGGTAGGTATCCTGCTCTGTAATTAATGGCGGGGAATGATTGTGCCCATGGCGCAACTCATTAATATTATAAAAAGGAACAACAATAAAAGCAGAGGGGGCAACAGCGATGACATCGGGAACCTGCAGCGAAGGAACAGCCTGGGCTTTTTGCTGATCATCCTGCACCTTAACAATTTTTATTTCATCGTGGCAGCAGCCATGTGATTTTTTGATATGCATTCCGCATTGACCGCATACCTTACTTTCAGAAACAAGTAACTGAACCGAAGCAAGGCGGTTCATGCAATAATGAAAGTTGACAACAACCCCACAGGTAACGGCGATGTAGCAAATGAGTGTGACGGATACCAATACTTTTTTCATGACTGTACAAAGATAATCGCAAATTTTAATTATCCCCAGCTATTATCAATAACTTATATCAATATAAGTAAATTGACAATCAATTAACAAAGCTCCAGTAAACACCTAACCTGAATTGCAAACCCGGCAAGGCATAGCCGGGGGCTGTCAAATTATTATTGGTAAATCCAAAGCCTCCTCCCGGCAACTTGCGGGCTGCGTTCAGGTTCTCTGCTCTTATAAAAGCTTTAAATGGTTTAATCCGGAAATGAACATAGGCGGCAATATCCGGCATTTGATTACTGATAGTAATGCTATCCTGGTGAAAGAACTGACCCAATAGCGGTTAATAACCATCTGCCTTATATGGAGAATGATGACGTATCTCTGCGCCCATAGCAATATCCAGGTTTTTAAACCCAAGATTACCTTCATAAGCAATCCGGTTACGGGTATAAATAACGGGCAGATCAAACGGCGCATTACCGATCGCCTGTTGAAAATATACATCAGCATGCCAGTTCCAGTGCCTGCCCAATTTTATTGTTTTTTCCAATGCTATCTGCAGCACATTAAACAATGAACTTTCCTGTTGCAACTGATAGTATTTGCTGATGTAGCTGTAATTGGTAAGTAAATAATAGTGTCCTGTCAGTCTGAATTTAAATGAGGGTAAAAAGTATGAGGCGAAAAGATGTGTGCTGTTCTCTTTTTTAAAATCTTTTATTGCATGCAGCAGGTAAAAGCTGCTACGGCTGTCGAAAATAAAAAATGGAGAACGGTTTGCATTTTCAAATCCTAACTGCATATAGCCTAAGTTTTTCCCGAC
>JAHEZF010000021.1 GCA_023251215.1 Sphingobacteriales bacterium
GCTATATCAATTACATCTTCCGCCATTTTCCGGTAAGTGGTCCATTTACCTCCGGTAATGGTTATTATTCCGGAATCAGAAATTGTTATTAAATGTTCCCGGGACAAAGCTGCTGTTTTTTTACTCTTGACTTTTACCAATGGTCGCAGACCAGCGAACATACTTTTTACATCACTTAATTGAGGGTCTTTGCTGAGATAGCGGCCAATATGGTTTAAAATAAATTCGATTTCCTTTTTTAAAGGAACCGGTTCTATTGATATTTTATCAACAGCCGTATCCGTGGTTCCCAGTAGAATTTTGTCATGCCAGGGTACGGCAAACAAAACTCTGCCATCATCGGTTCTCGGGATCATTATGGCCGTACCGCCAGGTAAAAATTCTTTGTTTACCACCAGGTGAATTCCCTGGCTTGGACTGATGATGCTCTCATGCCCGGGATCATCCATAGCCATGATTGCATCTGCAAATACACCTGTGGCATTAATGACTGTTTTGCTTTGTACTTCATATTCTTTTCCGGAAAAAAAGTCTTTCACCTGGGCACCACAAACATTATTATTTACTTTCAGCAAACCGGTTACAGGAAAATAATTGAGCAAAACAGCGCCATGTTCGGCCGCTGTCTGGGCAATATTGATAGCTAATCTTGCATCATCAAACTGTCCGTCATGATAAACGACTCCGCCTTTTAATCCTTCAGCGTCAAGGGTGGGGGCTAATTGTAATATTTCTTCTTTTGATAAAAATTGGGAAGTCCCCAATCCTAATTTACCGGCCATCTGGTCGTAGATCTTCAGGCCGATACCATAAAATGGTTTTTCCCACCATTTATAATTTGGCACAACGAATTTTTGGTTGTGTACAAGATGAGGGGCATTCTTTAATAACAAGCCTCTTTCTTTCAATGCCTCCATCACAAGTTTTATATTGCCCTGCTGTAAGTAACGGACACCTCCATGTACTAACTTAGTTGACCTCGATGAAGTGCCTTTGGCAAAATCATGTTGTTCAAATAAAATAGTTTTCAAACCTCTTGTTGCAGCATCTACTGCAGTTCCTAATCCCGTGGCGCCACCTCCAATGATACAAACATCCCAACCAGGAGTAGATTCAAGTTGTTGTATCATTTCTTTTCTATTCAATCAGCCTTTTATTTATAAGGTAACAGAAATATTCAATGTTCAACACTCAATAATCAATGCTCAATTTTGCAGACTTTCTAAAAATTGAATATTGAACATTGAATATTGATTATTGAGTGTTGTTTTACTCTGTCCATGCAATGCTTGCCATCACCGCCCTCTGCCATCCATTCAGTAATTCCTTTCTTTTTTTATCATCCATTTGCGGGGAAAAAGATTTGTCAATCTGCCACTGTTGTTGAATGTCCTCCACATTTTCCCAGTAACCAACAGCAAGGCCGGCTAAATATGCTGCACCCAAAGCAGTTGTTTCAGTAATTCTGGAGCGAACCACGTTGCAATTCAAAATATCGCTTTGAAATTGCATCAAGTGATTATTGACAGTAGCGCCGCCATCCACTCTCAGTTCTTTGATCTTTATTCCGGCATCTGCTTCCATCGCTTTCAATACATCATAGGTTTGATAAGCAATGCTGTCTGTTGCTGCTCTTGCAATATGTGCATTGCTGCTGCCTCTCGTTAATCCGAAAATAGTTCCTCTTGCATGCTGGTTCCAGTGTGGTGCACCCAGGCCAGCAAAAGCGGGAACGATATAAACTCCATCCGTATCATTTACCTGTTGTGCTAACTTTTCTACTTCTGCAGATGTTCTGATGATCTTTAATTCATCTCTCAGCCATTGAACTATTGCACCGGCAATGAAAACGCTTCCTTCCAAAGCATATTCGGTTTTACCCTCAATCTGCCAGGCAATGGTAGTAAGTAAATTATTTTTTGAGGCAATAGCTTTTTCTCCTGTATTCATCAACATAAAACAACCGGTACCATAAGTATTTTTTACCATGCCCGGTTGCGTACACATTTGGCCAAACAACGCAGCCTGTTGGTCGCCGGCAATACCTGCAACAGGAATTGCTATATCTGTAATATTATTACCGGTATTTCCATAGATATTGCTGCTGGATTTTACTTCAGGTAAAACAGATGCAGGAATGTTGAACAGTTTCAATAATTCTTCGTCCCATTGCAGCGTATGAATATTGAAAAGCATCGTTCTTGATGCATTGGAAACATCAGTGACATGCACTTCACCATTGGTGAGTTTCCAGGTGAGCCATGTATCAATAGTGCCAAAAGCCAGTTCTCCGTTTTCTGCTTTTGTTCTTGCACCGGATACATTATCCAGGATCCATTTCAATTTAGTAGCTGAGAAGTATGCATCAATGATCAATCCTGTTTTTTGCTGGATTATGACAGGTAGAGACACAGAATCCTGTGTCTCTACCTTTAAATCATCACAATAAGCGGCGGTTCTTCTGTCCTGCCATACAATGGCATTGTAAATAGGGTTACCAGTTTTTCGTTCCCACACAACTGTTGTTTCCCGTTGGTTGGTAATGCCTATACCTGCCACTTGATTCATATTGATATTAGCTTTGGCAACTGCTTCTCTCATCGTACCCAATTGTGAACTCCATATTTCATCTGCATCATGTTCTACCCAACCGGGTTGTGGAAAAATTTGTTTGAATTCTTTTTGAGCAACGCTGATAATGTTTCCCCTTTTGTCAAAGAGCATACTGCGGCTGCTGGTAGTACCCTGGTCAAGAGAGAGAATGTATTGAGAAGGCATAATAAATAGTTTTCGTCTTGAAGGTAAGTAAACATTGTTTGACGAAACAGTGGAGAAGAAAATTTAAAAGCTCAATCTGAAGCTTCCGAAAACACCGAAGTTTTTATCGCTGGTTTTGGGAAGTGTAGAGGGCAATACCCGCCAGATAAAATCAAGCCGGAATACATGAAATATATTGTCAACTCCGGTCCCAAGTTCCAAGTAGGTTTTGCCATCCAGCGATTGGAAGGAATTGCCCTGTTTAAAGTTGAGAGTCCTGTTTGACGGAGATATACTTCCCCACAACGCCTTAGCGGTCCAGAACTGACGGAACTTTAGTTTGGGAAAAAAACGAAAGAGGCCATTACCAATATTATGCTCAATGTTGACGCCTGCATATTTATCATGAATAAATTCATACTTGTTCATCATATTAAATGCATACTTATTGTAATAATGCAGTTCATTACCGGGAGCAAAATCCAGCAGCATATAAGGCAGTGTGCCAAATGTTTTACCACCAAAAATATAATAGGAGAAATTTCCATATGGAGGAATAGTAATGTAATCGGAAATACTGGCAGAGATCTTGGTATAATTATAACCACTATTAAATATTCCTGCAATTCCCCTGGAAAAATAAATTTCACCAATAGGATAAGGGCTGCCGAGACTGGAACGGAAGAAATTTGTTTCTAAAAATTTTTCCAGGTAAGCAAAGCGTAATCTTAATGATATTTCAAAACTGGTAAAGAGATTTCCATCGTTGGCAACACTGAATGAATCTTTGGGCAAAAGGTTTTTCAGCGGCAAATAAGCTTTATGTGTTACTGCAAGATGTTTGGAGAAGCCGGACCGGGATTCATGAAAAAACTCAAAACGCTTCTCATTTACTTTTAAATATTTTAACGGGATATTAGGTTTGCGGATGGCCAGTGCAAAAATATTATCCGAGGTTACTTCTCCATAATAGTTCTGCCCGAAATCAAGATCGTTGGTAAATGAGCCATATAAATACAGGCGGGGATGTTTTTTAGGTAGAAAAAATAATTCACCTTTTCCTTTCAGCTTTTTATCCTTAAAACCGTAAGCCAGGTATGTATGCCACCACCATTTTTTATCGAAATGATGATTAGTGCCCAGGTCAAATCTTATCCTGAGCCCTTCCCATGAATTAGAAGTGATCCAGTTGTACCATGGCCCAATCTGGTAATTGCCAATATTCTTATACCCGGTTCCGATAAAATTAAGTGTATTGGTGAATTTCTGAAACACCGGCGCCTTCGTTAATGTGTCAATCATTTTAATGATGCCACTTTCGGTTTTGCTCAATTTTTCATGACGGGAAGCCTTCCAGAAGTCTTTATTTTTTTCGTCAGCTCCATTAACAGTGATTACTTCTTCGAGTAGTTTGTTTTTATTTAATTCCTGTACAACGGAAGAATCATTGACAACTACATTCCGGTAAGTTGTTGTTTTACGGCCAATAAAACCCGGCCTGTCCTTGCCAAGCGGGGAAACATCTGCCACAAATTTGTCTTTTGCCAAAAACCAGGTAGAATCATTGATCAGGCTGTATTCCTGTATCAGGCTCAGGGTTTCCAAAAAGTTCACATTGGCGTCTTTGCCAAGCCGGAGATTCATTTTTTGAATGGCGAAAGTTCCTACATGTACCCAGCAATCGCCTTCAAATGTATCGCTGCCTTTGCGGCGCGGTGTAAATACAAGATGGTAGTATTTGTTTTTATTGATAACCTGGGTATCCACTACCCGGTAATTATAATAGTAATCGCCATTATCACTGATGGGGCTTACAAACTTCCGGTCAAAAACGTTAATGAAATTATTGTACACATTCACCACCTGGTCCATACCCCCCAACAATTTTATCATACTTTCATTTTTTACACCATTGGTATTGGCGGCTTTGATGATCTCCCGGCGTTTCTTGGGATTTTTCTGGTAATAATAATCTGAGAGAGCTTCGGTAAGATAAGCGGGCAGGTATTTCAGCCCTTCGGAAGTATCAATATTTTGATTGATGAGGTCACTGATCGGCTTCAGGGGTTTAAATTTGCTGAACTTTTCAAAATCGATATTCTTCAGGTCAAGCTCCAGTTTATTGTACAGTTCATAGGAAAAATTATCAAAGCGATAACGGTCATTCTCCGGTTTATGCTGAACGATCTTTCGCCATACCAATAATCCCTTATTCACTTTTATTTTAAGTTTCACGCCTTCATTAAACGTACCTCTTTCCATAATGACATTGATAAGGACGGAGTCTTTGGCTTTATTGATTGCATATTTGAAAGGCTGGTAACCTACACAGGTTATCTCGAGAGTGTCAGATGGCCAGTTATTCAAATAAAAGACAAAGGAACCCGAAGAATCAGAAAGTTTGCCAACCGTGGAATTTTTAAAACTCACAGAAGCAAAGGGAATTCTTTCATCGCTGTGTGAATCTTTTATGATGCCCCCGATGATTTTTTGCTGGGCATGCCCGATTGCAGCGGCAAGAACACCGGGCATTAAGAGAAACAGGAATCTGTAAGGTTTTAACAGGCTCATTAACCGGTAAATTTACTAAAGATGTCCCGTACAGATAAAATGAATTTGGAAATGTGAAATCACTCCATTTACTTTGCAATACAAAGTACTTTTTATGGAAGATAAAAATCAACAACCTCTTGAGACATTACAGGATATTAAACAAATAATGGAACGAAGCAGCCGGTTCATCAGTTTGAGTGGATTGAGCGGAATTGCAGCCGGTATATGTGCTTTAACCGGTGTTTTTTTAGTAACGCAAAAGATTGATTGCTGGAAGATCGGCAATTGTTTATTAAACCGGCTTGCAAGTGAAGAAGGACTTGATCTAAAACGGGAATTATACCTCATTGCTGCCGGAACTTTTACAGCAGCTTTTATCCTGGCTTTCTTTTTTACATGGTTACGCAGCAGAAAGAACAATGTTCCCATTTGGGGGCATGTGGCAAGACGACTCATGTGGAGTGTAGCTATTCCACTTATTGCTGGTGGCTTTTTTCTTTACCAGATGATTGAATTGAAGCAATATGAATTAATTGCTCCGGGTTGTTTGATATTTTATGGTTTAGCGTTGGTAAATGCTTCCAGACATACGTTAAGCGAGGTCCGGTACCTGGGATATTTAGAAATACTACTCGGTTTGATCAATTGCCGGATGATTGGTTATGGCCTTTATTTCTGGGCAATTGGTTTTGGTGTGTTTCATATCATTTATGGTTCAATTATGTGGTGGAAGTATGAGAGAAATAGTTAATTAGTTGATAAGTTGACTGCTGTAATTATATAAAGAGTCACTTAACTAAAATGAAATTTAATAACTCTCCTATAGGGGATGGGAGTTTATGAAAAATCCGATCAACGGTTTAAATAAAAATTTTGAAAGCCGCATCCGCCTCGGGGTTATGAGTATCCTGATGGTGAATGAGGAGATCAGTTTCAACGACCTGAAACAAGTGTTGGAGGTAACGGATGGAAACCTGGCCACACATTTGATAAATCTTGAAGAAAATGGTTTTTTAAAAGTGCATAAAGGATTTATCGGGCGAAAAACCAATACTACATATTCTATTACACGACCCGGTGAAAAGGCATTTAACGATCATATTGCTGTATTGGAGAACATGATCAAAGGGATAAAATAAGAAGACTATGAAAAAAGCATTGCGTTGACAGCAGGGAGAAAAACTTAAAATAAATAGAACGAACAATATGTTTTTTCACTATTAAAATAATACTCATGCATAACAAAAAATTAATCCTTTCGCTTAAATATGCTGCTGTTGCCGGCAATACCATTTTTTTATTATGGATTTTGTACAATGGAGGTATCGAAGAAGGATTTAGGGGTACAATTTATCAAAAGATTTCTACCATTGGACTAATAGGACTTTTAGCAGTCAACATCTTTCTTATTCTTAGTAGACAACAAAAACCTTTGCAACAACTAATCTTTTTGCTTAGGTATGCTGCTATTTGTGGTAATGTGGTTTTTATATTATGGATTTTATTCAATGGTATCAATGAAGGGTTTAAGGCCACATTGGTAGAAAAATTTCGTTACTTAGGAATGATTCTGCTTTTGGCTATCAACAGCATTCTTCTTATTGTTAGCAGGACAAAGCAAACAGCACAACACACTTAGTAAACAAAAAGAGACCCATAATTATGCAGAAAATGGAGGTGGAGAGGCCCCATACATGGATGGAAGTGGAATGAGATACTGAATGAGCAAACCTGACAGCTAAGAAATAAAATATATTGTCACACTTAAAACAATTTTATGGAAACAACTACTTCCCGCTACAAATGGCTCAACACTGTTGCCTTGCTGCTGGTTTTACCTACAGCTTATTTTATTATTATTTCCATCCTGAAATACAGCCTGGGGATTGACGGTCCCTTTGATGCAATAGCTCCCTGGCTGGAGCGAATGGGTATCAAAGAAACATTGGGCTGGAATATCAACCTGCTTATATTATTGGGCCCGGTAACAGCATTGCTGATAACCATCATTCAGGTGATCAACATTCAGGGGCAATTCACAAAGGACCTAATTCAGATTCGACTGACTATCCGCAAAAAATGGTTTCCTGTAGCAATTGCTATTTTCAGCGGATTGTTACTTGCCACTTTGTTCATTTATTTGTTGGGAGAAAATTGTAATTGTTAATCATCTTTTTATTAATTAAAAACTGACAAATCATGAAACAAATTTGGTTTAAAAAAACCGGCTGGGTGTATATACCTGTTCATGTCATGGGTTTAGTGATCACTTTGCTTGCTATCATTTTTATGGTGCCTGTTTGTATGGCTGTCGTACGCAATGGTCACTCCGTTACCGATGACCTCTACGAAATTTTTGTATATGGCACCTGCACTGCCTTCTGGTGGAAATGGGTAGCTGAAAAAACATCTGTATAAACTTAAATCCTCAAAAAATGGAATCTGCTGAAGCAATTAACCAACCGTCTTCCCTATGGGATAAGGGAAAACTTTTTCTGAAAGGCATTATCATTTTTGTAATGGCTTTGGGATTGTGGCTGCCAACTTATTTTATCATGAACGTGGTAAAAGAAAGAAAAGGTCGCCAGAAAGAAGCTATTGCTGATATAAGCAATAAATGGGCAGGCCGCCAAACAGTAACCTGCCCCCTGCTCATGATACCATATAATGAAACAGAAAAAGACGATAAAGCTAATATGGTGACATTAAAAAAGAATGCGTATTTCATGCCGGACAAGCTGGATATACAATCAACTGTTTTTCCTGAAAAACGCCACAGGGGAATTTACCAGGTGGCTGTATATCGAAGCGATATTAACCTGAATATAAAATTCAATGCGCTGCAATGGCAGCAACTTAAAATTCCTTCAGAAAATATTTTATGGAATGAAGCCATGCTTATTTTAAGGGTAACCGATAATCTCAAGGGTATCAATGAAGACATTTTTGTAAAATGGGGTGACAGCAATATTGTTTTTACTCCTCAGCCTTCGGGCTTAACAAATTTGAATGATGCTTTTGTAGCAAATATTCCATTAACCACAGAAGAAATTGCAAAAGAACATTCTTGTTCCATAAAATTTTCCCTGAATGGATCGGAACAATTATTATTTACTGCATCTGGCCGGGAAAATAAATTAGAGATGCATTCTGAATGGCCTAATCCCAGTTTCACAGGTGTAAAACTTCCGGATACAAGGGAAATTAAAAAAACCGGTTTTGTAGCTGACTGGAAATACATGAATCGTTCCGTGCCTCAAGTATGGAAAAATACATTTTATGATCTTTCAGCTTCTGTACTGGGTGCTGATCTGATGATACCTGTTGACAGCTATGATAAAACAGAACGTTCTGTTAAATATGCTTTGTTGTGTATCATTCTCACTTTTGCCGCTTTTTTCCTGGTTGAAACAATTTACAAAAGACCGCTGCACCTTGTTCAGTATGGATTAGCAGGTCTTGCGCTGGTATTGTTTTATACATTGCTTTTATCCATATCGGAATATACCGGCTTTAACCTCGCTTACCTTTTAGCGGGTGCAGCTACTATTAGTTTGGTAACCTGGTATGTTGGCAGTGTGATGCGGTCATCCAAACTTGCTTTGTTCATCGGTTTTGTACTTGCTATAGTGTACAGTTATATTTTTATCATTATCCAATTACAGGATTATGCTTTGCTGATGGGCAGCATTGGTTTATTCATTGCACTGGCGATAATTATGTATTTCTCAAGGAAACTGCAATGGTAAAACTCGGTTGATGTTGGTTTTGTAAGGATAGGAGAAATAATTAATACGGCAATTGAAAAGATAATGGACATTATTTCCGAAGAACAACTGCTTGAAATCAGGATCATTAAAGATATGTGTGCTTCTGCTGTATTGATCGCAGCCATTGCTGCTTTGGTTACAGGTTGTATTGTATTTATTCCAAAATTGTAGAAATGATTTCAATAAAAAATATTTCACTCAGAGTCCGCTGAGAACGCAGGGAAGTTTTTTAAATCTCATTGATCTCAGCGTGCAATTAGCAAAACCATTTTAATCATCATCCTGAGCATGCTGAAGGATCACCTGTTAAAAATCCAGGCCCATCGCAAAATACCATTGGGGTTTTCCCTGGAAAAAACTATTCATTTCCCAGGCTGCATCTACACGAAGGAAATAACCCAGTAAAGTGCTGCGGGCGCCAAATCCATAACCACCTGCAAAGGGACCAATACCACCAGCCCTCACTTTTACACTGATTGGAGGAGCTCCATATACTACTCCCGGCCTTTCCAGTTTATCATAAGCTCCATTCCATGCTGTACCCAGGTCAAAGAATTGTACCAGCTGGAAATTGCGCAGGAAAGCATTGTTGATCGGTTTATTAATGAATGAAGCGAACACCGGGGCTCTTACTTCACTGTTTATTATAAGGGCATTATTTCCATTGGCTACATTTTGTTTAAACCCTCTAAGGTTTACTGCCAGCGACTGGAAAGCATAATCATTATCCGGATCAGGTTTATTGGCCGGGTTGAAATACCTGAACGTTCCATCTGCCCGTTCGTTCTGGCCAAACATCAGCCAGTTATCAACGCCGCCTAAATAGTAAATGAATTTTTCTTTGCCCCAGGAAAAATCACCGGCGCCACGAACCGCCCAGATGATATTACGGTAAATAGGCAAATAATGCCTTGCATCAAAACCAAAATTAAAAGTATAAGGATGATCGCCCTTGCCCACGGTATTGCTCTTACTGATCCTTGCATTCCAGTCCATATACACTTTCCATCGCAGGCCATTCCAGATATTCATGGCGGGTGAAATAACATCATCATGCACAAACTCCACATGCACCAGGCTATATGTCCGTTTACTGTCAGGCACCTTTAACGATTGCGGGTAAATATCATTTGACAATATCACATACTTATCTCTTCGTAACGCTACATTGAACCGGAGACTTCTTATACGGTTGAAAGGATATGTAATTGTGGCCTGGTACAGGTTGCTGTATTCTTTTACATCATAAAAAATCGTATCATCATAGAGCGGCGGGTTTTTAACAGAATTGCGATAATAAGTAAAGCCGTAATCAATTCTTTTTTTCAGGTATTGAGTTGACAGCACATATTCATTATTATTCAAATCAGGGCTGATGCGGAAACCACCGGCAAATTTCCAGTCTTCAAACAGGTCAGAAGTTCCAACACGAAGAATACCATTGAATGGATCGTTATTACTCAGTTGAATTGGGCCATTGCCGCCCTGGTAGGGTTGAAAACGGCTTACCAGTACATTATTATTAAACCCACTCACTAAATAATCATTAAAGAATTTGGGAGGACGGTATTCAAATACTCTTGCTTTTCTTAATACAGTCTCTTTGGTTATTTCATGAGCTTCCACCACTTTACCCAGTTTAGTGCTGTCTGTTTTTTCATCTTTAAATTCACTGCTGAAAAAATCCTTTTCTTTTTGAGTAAGTGTATCCTTTTTTTCAGGTTGATAAGTGGTGGTTTTCCCAATGGCTTTTTTCTCCTCATCTATTCTTTTCTTCATGTATTCAGTAGGCCTTGCCGTAACATTGCGGCGATGCAATACGTTTTCATCTACTTTTAGCCGGTACAATAATTTTACATCTCCCAGTTTCACCACCTCACTCACCTGCTGGTTGTCGCCGGCAGTTCTTGTTTCCAGCATACTGCTCTGGTAATTTGTCAGCGGAAATACATAAGAGGAATCGTTGGTGATGGAAACAAAACCAACTGAATCAATATCTGTTTTATTCCATTCTTTCAGCAGGCTGTCCACATCTTTTTGCGGGGGATTGCGTAGCACCTCATCGCCAATGAACACCAAAGTATCCAAACCGGCCCGTTCAGTTCTGAAAAAACCTGCATAGCGGTTGTTGATCCCATTTTCATCACTCACAAAGGTGAAGTGAGATTGATTGTACTGCGAAGGAAACCTTGCATTACCGAATTTAAGATCAGTAAGCCGGGATATTTGTTTGAAATCAGATTTGTTCCAGTTATCCACCAAAAAAATATTAAGACGCTTACCGGGCAGCGAATCATCGCTGCTTAAGGCAGTGGTTGAAGGACGGTTGCTGGAAAAAATAATTCCGGTTTTATTGGGGAAAGCTACAAACGAAGGATCAAGATCATCATATACATCGTTGGTAATCTGCTCTGCGGTCTGCTTATCTATTTTATAAACAAAAATATCCGTCTGCCCGCTTTTTACTGCACTTAATAAAAGTGTATTGGCATCCAGCATATATTTCATGTCTTGCACCTGGTCAAACATCTTTATTTCCTGGTTCACCGTTTTAATACGGTTGACTACATCATACACAAACAGTTTTGTTTTTCCTTCTTCATTATACAAAACGGCCAGCCGGGTTCCCTTTCCATCCCATGCCAGTACCGGGTAATTAGGATGTTTTTCTAAATCTCCGGAACGTACTCCCAGTTTCAGCAATATTTTCCGGTTCACAAAATTTTCCATCAGCACAACCTTGTACTGTCCCTGTCTGAATTCAACTACAGCATACGTAAAGCTTCTGGGCACCGGGCTGGCATTAAAGCGGATGAAATCTTTTTTACCGGTCACTTCACTAACGGATAATTGTCCTTTGGGAACATTGCGGCGGCCGCGGATATCTTTAAAATATTGCTGTGGCACTTCAACCATAAAATCCTGCAGCAATTTTTTAAATTTCATTTTGGTTATTTTCAGCGAAGCATTATTCAGGTTGCGGTAAATGCGGGCCAGGTATAAAAAATAAGTGGTTTTCCTTGTGCCATATTTATCCGCTACATATTTCCAGAAGGAGTGACCGGCCAGCACTGGTTTTTCAAAAGCAAACTGGTAAAAATTACTGTAGCTGCCCGATAGCATGGCTCCCCGCAGGTCATCGTCAAGAGAAGGGCTCCAGTTTTCAGCAGCATATTCAATATAGCCATCCGTCAGCCATTTCGGAAGATCAAGCAATGCCTGGTTGGTGGCAAACTCACCCAGGTCATCGCCAAATAAAACATTATCCACTAATATTTTGGCAATGCCCTGCCTTACCTGGCGGCGCAGGTTATCATGATTGCCATCGAAGTAAACGATCATTTTATTGTTCACCAGTTTGGTAACACCGCCGGTGTTTTGCCAGTCAATACCCAATCCGATATTAGACTGCTGCATCTCATCAAAATTGTTGTAAATAACAATATTGGCACGGCGTTGCAATCCATACTCTACAAATTCTTCAATTCCCGGCAGTTCCGCTTCGGCAATTTGTGCCACATATTTACCAAGGCCAAGGCCATCCTGGCTGAAGTAGGAGTTGAAATTTTCTGTCTGGTAATATTTCCATTTGAATTTCTGGAACTGGAGCCGGTTTTTTCCGAATTCAACAGTATTCACCTGTGCCGATGTTTCCACTATCATGAAAACAGAAAGGCAAGCTATCAGACCTGATACTTTCTTCATAGAATCTTTACAATTTCGTATAGTCAATCATTCCGTCCATTTAATTTTCAATCCCCGGACACATCAACCAAATAGACCATTACGTATTTTTGGTTTTGTGTGTTGATAAGCCCCTCCACCGGAGGGGTTGGGGAGGCCTAAAGTACGAAAAACCATTTATGTTAAGCGTTAAGTCATTTACTTTTAACCCGGTTGAGGAGAATACCTATGTTTTGTATAGCCAAAACAAAAGATGCTGCATTATTGACCCCGGATGCTATTTTCAAAAAGAGAGGGACGGATTAAAAACGTTCCTTGATGAGACAGGCCTTACACCCATTCTGCTGCTCAATACCCACTGCCACCTGGATCATGTATTCGGCAATAAATTCGTGTATGATACATGGAAACTGCCCCTGCATCTTCACGAAAAAGAAAAGCCAATGCTTGATCTTGCTCCTGCCTCTGGCCAAATGTGGCAACTGCCCTTTGACCATTACGATGGGCCATTGGTTTATTTGAAGGAGGGTTCAACTATAAAAATAGATGATGATGAAACCGATAGCCATCGGTTGGAGATACGGTTCACGCCGGGCCACTCACCGGGCAGTGTTTGCTTTTATAATGAAGCCGGAGGATTTGTGATAGGGGGTGATGTACTCTTTAATGGCAGCATTGGCCGAACCGACTTGCCGGGCGGCGATTATGATACCTTAATTAATAGTATTCAAACCCAGCTATTCACTTTGTCGGATGAAACTAAAGTATATCCCGGCCATGGGCCAATGACA
>JAHEZF010000022.1 GCA_023251215.1 Sphingobacteriales bacterium
TTTCGGTTCAAAACATTTTTAATTGGAGAAGATGTTTTACGTTTCTACCGCGATACAATCATCGTAGGTATTGATACTACCATACTGGATAAATACAAAAAGATCAATGAAAACAGAACACTGAATCAATTACAGTTTGTGATTGAGAATAACCGGGCTCTTTATCCCTATCGTGGAGAGTTGAGACTGGAACAGGGTAAAGATTTTTTACGTTCAACATTTACCGGGAAATATTTATTTAATTATGTGAAAGGAGGGGGATTGAATATCCGTTTATTTGCCGGAAAGTTTTTTTATACAAGTTCTAAAACATTTATCAAGCAATTTGTCACAGACCGCTATCATCTGAATATGACCGGGGCGAATGGATATGAAGATTATACTTACAGTGATTATTTTATCGGGCGAAATAAATTTGAGGGATTACCGAGCCAACAGATCATGATCCGCGACGGTGGTTTTAAAGTGAGAACTGATCTGCTTGCAGACAAAACAGGAAAAACGGATAACTGGCTGATCGCTGCAAATTTCAGTTCAACCATTCCTTCTGCTATCAACCCGTTGAGTTTACTGCCTGTAAAAATTCCTTTAAAGGTTTTCGTGGATATCGGAACCCAGGGTGAAGCCTGGAAGCTGAAATCGGAAATGGATCGTTTTCTTTTTGATGCCGGACTTTATTTTTCTTTCCTGAAAGAAACAGTCAATATCTACCTGCCATTGATCTATAGCGGCGTTTACCGGGATTATATCCAATCAACAATTCCTAAAAAAGGGCGGATCTGGAAAAAGATATCATTCTCCATTGACATTTCAAATTTCAGTTTAAGAAAATTCAACCGCAATCTTGATCTGTGATGAATGACACTGGCAACATACAATACCTCACCCGCCAGCAGATTGATACAACCAAATGGGATGATTGTATTGACAAAGCCGGCAATGGTTTGATCTATGCTTATTCTTATTACCTGGATCAGATGGCCGCCAACTGGGCAGGGCTTGTTCTCAACGATTATAAAACTGTGATGCCGCTTACATGGAAAAAGAAATTCAGCATATATTATTTATATCCACCTTTTCTTACTGCACAGCTTGGAATATTTGGCAATGATATAAATTCTGAATTGCTGGAGTCCTTCTTAAATGCAATTCCCAAAAAATTTAAATACTGGGATATATACCTGAATCATGGAAATATATTCGGATTGAACAATTACAAATTCTACCAACGAAATAATTATTTTCTTGATTTAAATAAACCTTACGAAGAATTACTAAAGGCTTATCGTGAAAATATTCAAAGAAATATAAAAAAGGCTGCACAGCTTGGCTGCAAAGCTCAAAAAGGTTTTGATGTGGAAAAAGTAATCGGGTTGGCTTTACAGCAGATGAAAAACTATACAAAAGAATCTAATGAGAATGTTGAACGTTTCAGAAAATTATACAACTACCTGCATCAGCAGCAAAAAGCAATTACTTATGGTATTTTTTCCCCACAAAATGAATTGCTGTCCTCCTGTGTTTTCTTTTTTTCCCACAACCGGGCTTATTATATTTTAGTGGGCAATCATCCCGATGGAAGAACGATCGGCGCTTCCCATGCATTGATTGATTCTTTTATTAAAGATCATGCGGGGCAAAATATGTTATTGGATTTCGAAGGCTCGGATATCCGCAGCCTTGCATTATTTTACAGCAGCTTTGGAGCCATGGAAGAAAAGTATGCAGGGATAAGGTTGAACAGATTACCGTGGTGGTTGAAGTGGATAAAGAAGAGTTAGGAATTAGGAATTGGGTATTAGTTAATTTGGCCTTAAAGCAGACAGACCCAAATTAAAGACCCAATTCCCAATTAACTAATACCTGATTAACTAATTTCCCTGTCCTCAAGTATTCTTTCAGCAATCAACCAATCAACTGGTTTAGTGATCTTGATATTGTTAGCTTCACCTTCAATCAAATTGATCTTCACTCCTGTTCTTTCCACTACGCTGGCTTCATCCGTGAACGATTCCTGGTATGGCTGTTCAAATGCTGCTTTGATGATATTACTGAAAAAAGTTTGCGGTGTTTGAAGGATGCGGACACGGTTACGTTCAATCCCTTCATTACCCGATGCAGTTTGTATGCGTATTGTATCCACGGCAGCAACAGAAGGAATGGCATTATCTTTTTCCAGCGCAGCTTCGGCGCAACGCCGGATGAGTTGGGGACTCACCAGGCATCGGACAGCATCATGAACAAAAACAATAGCATGTGTATCTACAAGGCGTAAACCATTTTTTACGGAATGAAAACGGGTCGCTCCTCCTGTGGTGATGCGGATGCGGTGCAAAGGAAATTCTTTGGCAATTGTCTCTCCTGTGTCCATATAATTCTCAGGTAACACAAGGATCATCTGCACATCATCATAAGCATCTGTAAAAGCTTTCAGTGTGTGCCATAGTACCGGCTTGCCTTTCAGTAACTGAAACTGCTTGGGCACATCTCCACCCATTCTTATACCTGCGCCTCCTGCAACTATGATGGCGTATTTGTACATAATGCAAAGAACTATGATTTATGGGATTTAAAAAAGATTAAGGAAAAATGATCAACTATTTTAAAAGCAGATTAAAAATCTACAACAAGCATCTACTTATAAATAGCCACTTCACTTTCCCCCTCACTGTTCCTCATTCCACGATACATTCCGGCGCTGTTAAAGATCATGGCGGCATTCCCTTCTGCATCTACCCCGATCATACCACCTTCACCTTCCATATCAAGAAGTTTTTCATTCACTACAATATTCATTGCTTCATGAAGGCTCAATACTTTATATTCCATTAAACAGCTTACATCATATGCTGCTACGGCACGGATGAAAGGTTCACCATGACCGGTGCAACTGATGGCACAGGTGCGATTGTTTGCATAAGTTCCGATACCAATAAGAGGGCTATCGCCAATGCGCCCATATTTTTTATTGGTCATGCCGCCGGTGCTGGTAGCAGCTGCAATATTACCATTCGCATCACAAGCTACAGCGCCGACCGTTCCGAATTTTTTATCCCTCATTAATTCTTCCAGCCGCTGGTGTGTATGATCAAGGGAATAATTATCAGAATCACGAATGGCTTTCCATTGATCGTAACGGAACTGGCTGAAAAAATATTCATCCGGCTCAAGTTTAATACCCTGCTTTATTGCAAAATCATTGGCCCCTTTTCCGCTCAAAAAAACATGGTTGCTGTTGCGCATTATTTCAGCTGCAAGTTCAATAGGATTGCGGATGTTGCGAACACCTGCCACAGACCCCGCATTCAATGTAGCCCCATCCATAATAGCGGCATCCATTTCCTGCACGCCTTTTTTAGTGAATACAGAACCACGGCCTGCATTAAATAAAATATTGTCTTCCAGCACCACGATAGCCGCCCTCACAGCATTAACAGCAGTTCCACCTTTATCCAATACAGCATAACCTGCTGTAAGTGCATTGTCGAGTCCTTCCAGGTAAGCTGCTTCCAGCTCTTCAGTCATCTCTCTCTTGCGGATGGTGCCTGCGCCGCCGTGAATTACCAATGTGTACTTTGCCATATTTGTGACCAATGTTTAAAGACAGCCGAAATTAGGTATTTTGGCAACGAGTAATTTCCAAGATTTTTAATCTTTGATTGAATGAACTTTAAGAAAAAGTAAAAATTTGTGAAAGAATATAATCATATCAGGAAAGTAATAGTTCACATTCATGCAACAATTTTTCTTTGTCAATAGCTACCGTTCCCACTTCTTCACAAACAAGGCCACCGGCTATATTTGCTACCTCCGCCATCAGATGAGCATTTTTGGTTGCTGCATATACCATTGACGCTACAGCTATAACGGTATCACCTGCTCCCGATACATCGGCTATATTCCGCAGATGCGAAGAAATCAATGATGATCTGCCATCCTGCTGGTAGAAAACACCTTTATCAGAAAGTGTGATAAAAGAAATATTATGATGCAGGATGTTCTGTAATTCAACATGAATGGACTGCAACAACGAAACATTTACTTCATCAAATAACAGATTCAAACCTTCTTTTACTTCCTTCAGGTTCGGTTTAAAAATGTCCACATTACAATATGAAAAGAAATTTTTTCTTTTGGGATCAGCAGCCGTGAGCACCCCGGCCTGTCTGCACAATTCGATGACCGGTGCAATTATCTTTTCCGGCAACGCTCCTTTATTGTAATCTTCAAAAATAATAATGCTGGGATCAACTTTGGCAATATAGGCTTCAACTTTTTCCAGCAGGGCTTTTTCATCTTTATCGCTGAGATCATCGGTGATCTCGGCATCCAGCCGCATCATCTGCTGGTTACGGCTGATGATACGGGTTTTGCTGGTGGTAATGCGATTCGGGCTTTTTACCAGGTAAGCCGTGTCAATATTGCTTCCTTCAAGAAGTTCTTCCAGTATCAAACTTTCGGTATCATTTCCGGTTACAGATAATACTGAAACCAGTGCTCCCAATACCTGGCAATTCAAAGCTACATTGCCTGCGCCGCCAATCCGATACTCTTTATTGTGCAATGAGACTACCGGTACGGGTGCTTCCGGGGATATGCGGTCCACTTTTCCCCACATATAAGTGTCAAGCATGATGTCACCGATAACTCCAACTTTGAGAGAAGAAAAAGAAGTAAATAATTTTTTGAAATCTTCCATACTGCAAAATTCGGTGATTTATTTTTTCTGTTGCGAAATGGCTATAAAATAAAGAGGAATGCCCAGGAGCATGATGCCTAATCCCCACAAAGAATACTTCGGCGATGTCCATACCAGCCCAATACAAAATGCCACGGCTAACAAAATGTAGATTGCCGGTAATACGGGATATCCAAAAGCCTTGTAAGGACGTCCGGCATCCGGTCTTTTTACCCGCAGAATAAAAATACCAATGATAGTAAGCACATAAAATATCACTACAACAAATGAAACCATGGTAAGCAGGTCGCCATATTTTCCACTCAGGCATAATAAACTTGCGACAACCGCCTGTATCCATAATGCATATTCCGGTACGGCATTCTTATTCAGCATGCCGGTTTTTTTGAAAAACAATCCATCCTGCGCCATGGTATAATATACCCTTGCCCCGGCCAGTATCAGCCCATTGTTACATCCGAAAGTTGAGATCATTATTAATACGGCAATGACATAAGTGCCGATATTTCCGAAAATTGCATTCGAAGCTGATACAGCCACCCTGTCCTGTGGTGCAAAAGCAATATCATGCAGGGGCAGCACATTTATATACATCAGGTTGGTACATACATAAATGATAGTAACGATCAACGTTCCCAAAAAAAGACTAAGACCGATATTTCGTTTCGGATTTTTTATTTCAGCCGCAATAAAAGTCACATTATTCCAGGCGTCGCTGCTGAATATAGAACCTACCATAGCTGCGGCGATGGCTCCCATTAGTACAAAACCTGAGATTGGTTCCCAGCCTGATGCTGCCAGTCCCACGGTTCCATTTACACCAAAATCCTGTGTAGCTGTAAAACCTGTTTTCCAGTTCTCTGCCCAAAAACTTTGTTTTACCAGCAAAAAGCCAAAGATGATCAATCCAAATAAAGCCAGCAGCTTGGCTGAAGTAAATAATGTCTGAATAAACTTTCCTTCTTTTATTCCTTTTGAATTAATATACGTTAACAGGAAAATGATAAAAATTGCCACCAACTGCCCTGAATAAATTTTCGTAATACCTGCATCAAATAAAAAAAAGTTATTCCCCAGTTCCGGAACGAGATAAGCAAGAAATTTTGAAAATGCTACTCCTACAGCAGCAATCGTTGCGGTTTGTATCACCGCAAAAAAACTCCAACCGTATAAAAAACCGGTAAAGGGGTTATAGGCTTCCTTCAGATAAACATACTGACCACCTGCTTTCGGAAACATGCCGCTTAATTCACCATAACTCACGGCTGCGGTAATGGTCATGAACCCGGTTATCACCCAGACAAAAATTAACCAGCCTGCCGAGCCAACATTTCTTGTAATGTCCGCACTGACAATAAAAATACCGGAGCCGATCATGGAACCGGCAACGATCATCGTGGCATCCACCAATCCCAGCGATTGTTTGAAAGAAGTTTGTTGTTCAGCCATACTGTTGGTTTAGGTTTCAAGATAAGTAATTCAAATTACTTAGTAATGCTATAAAATAAAAAACGCCTTTCCGGATTGGAAATACGTCAAATCTTTTTATAGCTGTGGTCAGTTTTATTTCTGTTTATACAATTCATTCAGCCCTTTTATCACATCGGCTGTGATATTGTAGGCCGTGTCCTTATAATAAAATAACCCCTGCTCGTAAGAAACGATGTAAGAAAAATTCTTTGCTTTATTATAGTCTTTCAGAAATTCCTCGATCTTTGTTTTTACATCTTTCATTTTACGCATCACAAGGTCGTTGTACTCCTGGTCGAGTACCTGCTTCCGGGTCTTCATTTGATCCTGCAATTTCATAAGGTCCTGTGTAGCCATTTCAGATTGTACCTGTGTCATGGTCTGAGACTGGGCCTTCTGCTGGTAATCATTGTATTTGGTCCTGTAATCTTTATCAAGCTTGTCCAGTTCGACATTCATAGATTCTTCCTTTTTACTTAATTCTGCTTTTACATCTTTCACCATGCTGAAATTCGCTTCTACAGAATCCATTTCAAAATAAGCGATGCGGAATGGTTCATGACTGACTGACGAATCCTGTGAAGATGATTTGATTTCAGTTTTGCCGGATCTCTTTGAAGTAAATTGTGTAAAGAGCAGGTAGCCAACCGCAATTGTCAGAATCACATTCAGCGCCAGCAAACCGTTTTTCATTACATGGGTTTTTTGCAAAATAATGATGAATAGGCTGGCAAATATAATGATTCAGGTTACTTTATGAAACACTTAACAGCAGCCATTTATTATTCCAATCAAGAAACTACAATGAAATGATTATGAAAAAAGGAGTAACTGATTTACTCCTTAATTAATATCTTTTTATTCCAATGTAATCAAGCGTCATTCTTCCTCATCAAAAGCCATGGCTTCACGGGTGCTTTGCAGCAGTTCATATTCTTCTTTGCTGCCTACAATCATGCTTTCAAATTCTCTTAGCCCCGTACCTGCAGGTATTGGATGGCCGGTTATTACATTTTCTTTCAGGCCAAGCATCAGATCTGTTTTACCACTGATAGCAGCCGATGACAGGACTTTTGTTGTTTCCTGGAAGGACGCTGCAGAAATCCAGCTTGGCACACCCAGCGATGCCTTGGTGATACCCAATAAAGTTGGTGATGATGTTGCGGACTTGGCGTCCCGGAACTCAACCAGTTTTTTATCATTACGACGAAGAACTGAATTTTCTTCCCTCACTTCACGAAGGCTTACAATTTGTCCTGCCCGAAGTTTAGCGCTGTCACCGATCTCAGTTACCACTTTTTTATCAAAAATGAAATCATTCTCTTCTACAAATTCAAACTTATCTGTAAGGTCGTCTTCAAGAAACCTGGTATCACCCGGATCAACAATATTTACTTTACGCATCATCTGGCGAACAATACATTCTATATGCTTGTCATTGATCCTTACACCCTGTAAACGGTAAACTTCCTGAATCTCATTCACAACATATTCCTGCACGGCAAACGGGCCTTTGATTGAAAGAATATCCCCCGGTGCAATCTGGCCATCAGATAACGGAGAACCAGCTTTTACAAAGTCGCCATCCTGGGCAAGGATCTGTCTTGTCAACGGGACAAGATATTTTTTCTGCACTCCATCTTTTGCTTCAATAATGATCTCACGGTTACCACGTTTTACTGCACCCATGGTCACGACACCATCAATTTCAGAAACGATGGCAGGATTGCTTGGGTTTCTTGCTTCGAACAATTCGGTAACCCGTGGAAGACCACCGGTAATGTCTCTTAGTTTACCTAAAACACGGGGTATCTTTACAATTACCTGCCCCGCTTTTACATCTTCGCCCTCTTCCAAAATTATATGGCTTCCGGTTGGCAGGTTGTAGGATTTATGTTCTTTGCCTTCTACAAGAATAGACGGGATCTTTGTTTTGTCACGGGTTTCAATGACTACTTTCTCACGGTGCCCGGTTTGTTCATCAGCTTCCTCGCGGAATGTAACACCTTCGATCACATTTTCAAATTTCAGTATCCCATTTATTTCTGCAATAATTACGTTATTGAACGGATCCCAGGTACATATCACATCTCCCTTATTTACTTTTTGGCCGTCTTTTACATTCAGTGTAGCGCCGTAGGGAATATTATTAGTAATAAGTAAACGGTCATTCTTGGTATCAATGATACGGACCTCACCGGTACGGCCAATTACGACCTGTACTTTATGACCTTCATTATTTTCAATATACACGGTACGTAAACCATCAAACTGTACATTACCATCGAACTTGGCAGATAATGTAGATTCAACAGAAGCAGAACCGGCCACTCCACCCACGTGGAAAGTACGAAGAGTCAGCTGTGTTCCCGGTTCACCGATTGATTGTGCAGCAATAATACCTACAGCATCACCTTTCTGGGCCAGGTTACCTGAAGCAAGGTTCTTGCCATAACATTTCACACAAACACCTCTTTTACTTTCACAGGTAAGTACAGAACGTATCTCAACTATTTCTATTCCTGCCTCTTCAATTCTTTTTGACAGGTCAACAGTGATCTCGTCACCGGCAGCAATGATCAGTTCATCACTTATCGGATCGTAAACATCATGCAAAGAAGTTCGCCCCATTATCCTGTCCGAAAGTGGTTCAATAATATCTTCATTATCTTTTAATGCTGAGGTTGCAATGCCACGCAGTGTTCCGCAATCCTCTTCTGTAATAACCATATCCTGCGCCACATCTACCAACCGGCGGGTAAGATAACCGGCATCGGCGGTTTTCAAAGCTGTATCGGCAAGACCCTTACGGGCACCGTGTGTAGAAATAAAATAATCCAATACATTCAATCCTCCTTTAAAGTTGGAAAGAATCGGATTCTCGATAATCTCACTTCCTGTAGAGCCCGATTTTCTTGGTTTCGCAATCAATCCCCTGATACCTGCCAGCTGTTTGATCTGTTGCTTGGAACCCCGGGCGCCTGAATCAAGCATCATAAAAACAGAATTGAAACCCTGTTTATCATTACTCAATTCACGAATTAATGTTTCAGTAATTCTTGTATCCACCCGGCTCCAGATATCAACAATCTGGTTATAACGTTCGTTATTGGTGATCAATCCCATGTTATAGCTGTCCCATACTTCATTCACTTCAGCTTTTGCATTATCCAGCAATTCTTCTTTAATATCAGGAATGATCAGGTCATTAATACTGAATGACAAACCACCCTGAAAGGCTGTACGGAAACCTAATGTTTTTATATCATCCAAAAACTTTGCTGTCTTTGGAACATTGGTGATCTTGATAATATCGCCAATGATCTCACGAAGATTTTTCTTGGTGAGCAAAGCATTTACAAAGCCTACTTCATTAGGAACATGCTGGTTAAAAATTACACGGCCCACAGTGGTATCAATCAATTTATGCTCCAGCAATCCATCTGTATTACGGATGTTTGCTTTTACTTTTATCCATGCATGCATGTCAATCATGCCTTCATTATAAGCAATGATCACTTCCTCTGCAGAATAAAATGCTTTGCCTTCGCCTCGAACTATTTCAGTGGCGGTTGACTTCTTCCCTTTTGTGATGTAGTACAGACCCAATACCATATCCTGTGAAGGGAGAGTGATGGGTGTACCATTCTGCGGGTTCAAAATGTTATGTGATGCAAGCATTAATAATTGTGCTTCCAGGATAGAGCTGTTGCTCAGGGGCACATGTACCGCCATCTGGTCGCCATCAAAGTCAGCATTGAATGCCGTACATACCAGCGGATGCAACTGGATGGCCTTGCCTTCTATCAATTTTGGCTGAAAGGCCTGGATGGATAAACGGTGCAGCGTTGGTGCACGGTTTAATAAAACCGGGTGGCCTTTTAAAATATTTTCAAGTATGTCCCAAACAACGGCTTCTTTCTTATCTACAAGTTTTCTTGCAGACTTTACTGTTTTTACAATACCTCTTTCAATGAGTTTACGAATGATGAATGGCTTGAATAATTCTGCTCCCATATCTTTCGGCAAACCACATTCATGCAATTTCAATTCAGGGCCTACTACGATAACAGAACGACCTGAATAGTCAACACGTTTACCCAATAGGTTCTGACGAAAACGACCTTGTTTACCTTTTAATACATCACTGAGTGACTTTAATGCACGGCCACCTTCTGCTTTTACTGCGTTCGATTTCCTGGAGTTATCAAACAGGCTGTCTACCGCTTCCTGAAGCATTCGTTTTTCATTGCGAAGGATCACCTCAGGTGCTTTGATCTCCAATAATCTTTTCAAGCGGTTATTCCGGATAATAACACGACGATACAGGTCATTAAGATCAGACGAAGCAAACCGACCGCCATCCAGTGGAACCAGCGGACGCAGTTCCGGTGGTATTACCGGAATGTATTGCATTACCATCCATTCCGGACGGTTAGTAATTCTTGTATTAGCATCACGAAAAGCTTCCACTACACTCAAACGTTTCAGAGCATCTGCTTTTCTTTGTTGCGAAGTTTCAGTAGCAGCCGTATTACGAAGATCGAATGACAATTGATCCAGGTCTATTCTCTGCAGCATATCATGGACTGCTTCAGCACCCATCTTAGCAATGAATTTATTTGGATCATCATCCGGCAGGTACTGATTATCTTTTGGTAATGTTTCAAGTATGTCCAGGTATTCTTCCTCTGTCAGCAAGTCGCCATAATTCTGACCTTTATCAACCCGGATACCGGCCTGTATTACTACAAATCTTTCGTAGTAAACAATTGTTTCTAACTTTTTAGAGCTTACTCCTAACAGGTACCCGATTTTATTTGGCAACGATTTGAAATACCAGATATGAACTACCGGCACAACTAATTTGATATGCCCCATTCTTTCACGGCGAACTTTCTTTTCCGTTACTTCTACACCGCAACGGTCACAAACAATACCCTTGTAGCGGATACGTTTATACTTTCCGCAGGCACATTCATAATCTTTCACCGGGCCAAAGATCCTTTCACAAAACAGGCCGTCTCTTTCAGGTTTGTATGTACGATAGTTAATTGTTTCCGGCTTTAGCACCTCACCATAGCTTCTTTCCAGAATGGTATCCGGTGATGCCAGGCCAATTGTTATCTGGGAAAAAGCAGCTCTCGGACGATTTTCTTTTTTAATAGCCATAGTACGTTTATAGTTTGTACCCCAACCCCTAAAGGGGAGTTTTGAAATCCTCTTTGCGGATGAAGTTTTAATAAATTAATTGCTGAATAGTCCCGATAGCTATCGGGATACAGAACGTACAAGAGTGCGACGCAACTGAAGCTCAATAGAATTACTGTAGCTGGTCACACGAATACAATTCTACTTTTATTACTATTCAATATTTAAAGAACTATACCACCCAAATTCCCCCTTAAGGGGGACAGAGGGCTTATTCAAACCTCAGATCCAAACCAAGACCTCTTAACTCATGTACCAATACATTAAATGATTCGGGCACACCTGCTCTTGGAATATTTTCTCCTTTCACAATGGATTCATATGTTTTGGCACGGCCGATGATATCATCAGATTTAATGGTTAACAACTCCTGCAGGATGTTGGATGCACCAAATGCTTCCAAAGCCCACACTTCCATTTCACCAAACCTTTGACCACCGAACTGAGCCTTGCCACCCAATGGTTGTTGTGTAATTAAACTGTATGGACCAATGGAACGGGCATGCATCTTATCGTCCACCATGTGGTGGAGTTTGATCACATAGATAACACCAACTGTAGCTTTCTGGTGGTATCGTTCTCCGGTTTCGCCGTCATATAAATAAGTGTGGCCGTACAAAGGAATTTCTGCTTTGTTACAATAATCTGCAATCTCATCTACCGTAGCGCCATCAAAAATGGGTGTGGAGAATTTGATACCGAGATTATGCCCGGCCCAGCCCAACACTGTTTCATAGATTTGTCCCAGGTTCATACGGCTTGGTACACCAAGCGGATTCAACACAATATCAACAGCAGTTCCATCTTCAAGAAAAGGCATGTCTTCAGCCCGGACGATCTTTGCGACTATTCCTTTGTTACCATGGCGTCCCGCCATTTTATCACCCACTTTTAGCTTTCGCTTAACTGCCAGGTACACTTTAGCCAGTTTCAATACGCCGGCAGGTAATTCATCACCAATGCTGATGTTAAATTTCTCTCTTTTGTAGCGGCCCAATTCTTCGTTGAACTTGATGTTAAAATTGTGTAAGAGAGTATTGATCTGATCATCCACTTTTCTTTCAGCAGTCCATCCAAGCGGATTAATATTCTGGTAATCCAGGCCAGTCAGGTTTTTTAAAGTGAATTTAGCTCCTTTACCAATCTGGACTTCACCAAAGTTGTTGCTGACTCCGGCTGAAGTATGATCCCTTAATAAAGTAGTAAGTTTTTCCAACAACACTTCCATCAGGTCAGCTTCATTCTTCTCATGTATTTTTTCCAGCTTCTCAATGGAAGCCTTTTCTCTTACTTTAGCATTCTTATCTTTTTTTGCTCTTTGGAATAATTTCTTACCGATCACAACACCTTCCACACCGTTAGGAGCTTTCAGTGAAGCATCTTTTGCATCGCCAGCTTTATCACCAAAGATGGCACGCAATAACTTTTCTTCGGGGGTTGGATCACTTTCACCTTTTGGAGTAATCTTGCCGATTAATATATCCCCTTCTTTTACCTGCGCCCCTATCCGGATAATTCCATTTTCATCCAGGTCCTTTGTCGCTTCTTCAGAAACATTGGGAATATCCGGTGTTAGCTCTTCTTCTCCTAACTTGGTATCACGAACCTCTAATTCATATTCAGAAATATGAACAGAAGTAAACAAGTCTTCTTTCACTACTCTTTCGCTGATAACGATGGCATCCTCAAAGTTGTAACCCTTCCATGGCATGAAAGCTACTTTCAGATTCTTACCTAATGCCAGTTCACCATTCTGGGTAGCATATCCTTCGGTCAGGAAATCGCCTTTCTTTACTTTTTGTCCTTTCCTCACAGCAGGCTTCAGGTTAATGCATGTTTCCTGGTTGGTCTTGATGAACTTGGTAAGTTTATAAATTCTCAGGTCATCTTCAAAGCTTACAAGTTTTTCTGCTTCATCACGATCATACCGAACCTGGATCTCATTCGCATCTACAAATTCTACCAAACCATTTCCTTCTGAATGGATCTGGATTCTTGCATCTCTTGCAGCCTTTCCTTCTAAACCTGTACCCACAACAGGCACATCAGGACGGATCAACGGAACAGCCTGTCGTTGCATGTTTGATCCCATCAATGCACGATTAGCATCG
>JAHEZF010000023.1 GCA_023251215.1 Sphingobacteriales bacterium
CTGGAGAACATATTTATTCCTGAACCGGTTATCTCAATAGCAATTGAACCTAAGACACAGGCCGATGTTGATAAAATGGGAATGGCTATATCCAAACTGGTAGAAGAAGACCCCACACTTCGTGTCAAGACTGATGAAGAAACCGGTCAAACTATTTTGTCGGGTATGGGGGAGTTGCATCTTGAGATCATTGTGGATCGTATGAAAAGAGAATTTAAAGTTGAAGTAAACCAGGGCGCCCCGCAGGTTGCATACAAAGAAGCGTTTCAAGCTACTGTTGAGTACCGTGAAATACTAAAGAAACAAACCGGTGGCCGCGGTAAGTTTGCCGATATCATTTTTGAACTGGGCCCGGTTGATAAAGAATGGAAAGCAGAAAATCCTGATAAACACTACCAGTTTGTAAACGATCTTTTTGGGGGATCTATTCCCCGTGAATATGTTCCGGCAATTCAGAAGGGCTTTGAGCAGGCTATGATGAATGGTGTGTTGGCTAACTATCCTGTTGACAACATGAAGATCCGTGTATTTGACGGAAGCTTCCATGCTGTTGACTCGGATTCCATGTCTTTTGAGATTTGTGCCAGAGCTGGTTTCCGTGATGCTGCAAAAAAAGCCAAACCGGTATTACTGGAACCGATAATGAAAGTAGAAGTAGTAACTCCTGATCAGTATATGGGTGATGTTACCGGCGACCTTAACCGCCGCCGCGGTCATTTGGAAGGCATGGATAGCCGGGCCGGGGCACAGGTCATTAAAGCCAAAGTACCATTAAGTGAAATGTTTGGATATGTAACACAGCTTCGTTCACTATCTTCTGGTCGTGCATCCAGCACTATGGAGTTTTCTCACTATAATCCTGCACCAGCCGGTATCGCTGAAGAAGTAATTGCAAAAGTTAAAGGGAAAGTGAATGCTTAAATTTAATTCTAATATTCTAATACCCTGTCCCGGCATCATAGTCGGGATTTTTTATTATCCAAATGAATCTTTCATTGAAATGATTAAAATTATTCGATATTAATTTTCATGGCATTGAGTTTGTGCTGTTAAAGTCTTCGAATCTGCTCCGTTTTTAAGATACCAATTGATGCTGGCTATTGCGCCGTTATGAAAAATACTATGTTCAGGGGTTAGGGCTCATTCGTGAGTCCTTTTTTCTTGGGGTTTTTCCTGCAAGATGATTTTCTATTGATACATATGTCATCCGGCGGTATTTTTCCTCAATCTCTTTAATAAACTAAAACAAGCAGGAGGTTTGGCATCATCCTTGACTCTCCATGAATTGTAAAAAAATACCAGGCATATGCAAAAATTAATTTTCCCGGCCATCTTAGTGATTCTTGTAATGTCCATCTTAATAGTTTCCTGCCAAAAAGAGGCCGGCTCAAATAATAACCAGTCGGCACGTCTGAAAGTCTATCTGACAGATGCCCCGGCGAGCTACGATGCTGTTCTTATTGATGTGAAGGATGTGCAGATTAACCTGACCAACGATTCTGCAAGCGGATGGCGAAGTTTGTCAAATGTGGCTACAGGAACTTACAATTTGCTGGATCTGGTGAATGGCAACGACACCCTACTTGCAGATTCCGATGTTCCCAATGGCGGCGCCATCAGCCAGGTACGTCTGATATTGGGGACAAACAACTATGTAGTGGTTAATGGCATTATGATCAATCTTACCACACCGAGTGCACAACAATCAGGTTTAAAAATCAATGTTCATCAACGGTTGGATTCTGGATTACTCTATAACCTGGTTCTTGATTTTGATGCTGCAAGATCAATTGTGAAAACCGGTAATAACAGGTATATCTTAAAACCTGTGATCCGGGCTAATTTTGAATTGACTGCCGGCAGGATCAAAGGAATCGTTACACCTGATTCAGTGACAACTTCGGTTTTAGCAATTCAGGGAATAGATACCGCAGGTACCTTCACAGATTCACATGGCGCCTACCTGATCGGAGGTTTACATGCCGGAACTTATTCATTACTTTTTATACCCGGCGATACTTCGTTTGTCAATGAGCAAAGAAACGGGATCAATGTATCTCCGGGAACTATAACAGTTGCAGATACAGTGCATTTGCATCATTAAAATATTTACTATTAAGATATATGAAAGTCATCCCGACAGTATCGTCGGGATGACTTTCTTTATTTAGAGAAAAATTCATCCGTTGAGATGTAACTTAGATAGTTGGTTTTTTTTCCTGAAAAAATATGAGAAGGCAAATTCTGATATTTCTTACAGCATTGATGTTGTTTAATATCCTGAGTGCTCAGGATAAGGTCATAATAAAAGGAATGACAATCTCAAAATCTGTCAGGATCAAAAAAGGTTCTTATAAGATTGATGCGGCAGAAAACCTGGAGCAATCAGTTATTTTGATCGAAGGAGACAATATCACGGTTGATTTTAATAATGTAACGCTGAGAGGGAGTAACAATAAAATAAACCCGGATGAATTCTTAGGCGTTGGAATAATTATAAGCAACAGTTCAAATGTCACCATCAAAAACCTGAAAGCGAGGGGTTACAAAGTGGCCTTACTGGCAAGGAATGTTGAAAAGCTTACACTGGATAACTGCGATTTCAGTTATAATTACCGCCAGCATCTCAACAGTACCCAGGAAAAGGAAGATGTATCTGATTGGATGAGTTATCATCATAATGAAAATGATGAATGGCTCCGCTATGGGGCAGCTATCTATCTGCGGGATTGTAATTCCGCAATAATTAAAAATTGTAAAGTTACCGGTGGACAAAATGCCCTGATGATGACAGAGTGTAACAATGGGATGATCTTCAATAATGATTTTTCTTTCAACTCAGGCATTGGTTTAGGAATGTACCGTTGCAGTGGAAATAAAGTAATGTATAATAAGATCAATTTTAATGTGAGAGGCTATAGTGATGGAGTGTATAACCGGGGGCAGGATAGCGCCGGCATTCTGGTTTACGAACAAAGCAATAATAATTTTTTTTATAAAAATTCAGTTACACATAGCGGAGATGGTTTCTTTTTATGGGCCGGTCAAACGACGATGGATTCAGGTAAGGGAGGTTGTAATGACAATATTATTTCCGGTAACGATTTTTCTTATGCTCCCACCAACGGCATTGAAGTTACTTTTAGCAGGAATACAATCATTGGCAACCGCATCTTTGAATGTGATTATGGCGTCTGGGGCGGATATAGTTTTGAGTCAACCATCAGCAACAATCAATTCAGAAATAACCGGATTGCCATTGCCATTGAACATGGACAGCAAAACAAGATCATCTATAATCTTTTTTCAAAAGATAAGGAAGCTATCCGGCTATGGGCAAGAAAAGAACAACCTGCTGACTGGGGTTATGCCAAATACCGGGATACCAAAAGCAGGGATTATTTGATTGCATACAACAGTTTCAACAATGACCCGGTTGTCTTTACTCTTAACCGGACTGACAGGCTGAATGTTTTTGGTAATACAGTTTCGGGAAGTGAAATGGTTTTTAAAACAGATTCAACAGTCAGCAATCTTGACACCACAGTCAACGAAGAATTGAAAAGAAAAATTTCGTTTGATACCGCAATTTTAATACCTGCTGTTCCCCGGTCAAACGACCCGTTCAAAGGCGCCGGCAAATTAGCCGGAAGAAAAAATATTCTTATCACTGAATGGGGGCCTTATGATTTTCGCTATCCAATTATCTGGAATACGAATCCAACAGATACAAGCGACATAATGAATTTTAATTTAATCGGACCAAAAGGGAAATGGCAAATCAAAAGTTTCAGAGGACTTCAAAATATTTCAGTGAGTCAGGGAGAATTTCCTGCAACGATTACTGCTCAAAAGATAAAAGAAGAGAGGACTGATATTTTCCTCGAACTGGAATATTCAGGTTCTTCCATAACAACTCCATTTGGCGAAACCATTGGGGCAAGCTGGCCTTACCGGTTTTCATTCAGGAAATTTTTTCAACCCATAGATTGGGAAGTTCTTTTCTATGCATTGGATACAACTACTCATAATCCCATAAAAACAGGAATGCTATTCTCTCTGTTTGAGAAAAAAGCACCGTTTAAAAAGGAGAAAGTAAATAAGCTTGATTATGCATGGTGGGGCGGTATTAAAGAATCCGGCATTCAATATCCCCAGTTTATTACCGTAGCTAATGCAAAAGCAGATATCCCCAAAGGGAACTATGAACTTTCAGTGACCTGGGATGATGCAGTAAGAGTATATGTGGATGATAAACTGGTGATAGATGAATGGAATCCTTCTTTATACAAATTTGATGAATCGCCCCACAAAAAGATCAGGCTTGATTTGGGTGGAAGTCACTATTTCAGAGTTGAACATTTGGAGTTGGGCGGGTTCGCTACTTTAAGTCTGAAACTCAGGCCGGTTGAATAATTAAAACTGCTTCCTTGTCTTTGTCCTCAGCGTATAAAATTCTTTTCCAACTATTTGGAGGATATGGCTCTCAACCCTACCTTTGCACTCCCAAAAGAAAAATGGGTTTTCACACATGTCTCAGCGCATCAGGATCAAATTACAGTCTTACGATCATAACCTGGTAGATAAGTCTGCCGAAAAGATTGTAAAAACCGTTCGCAGCACAGGTGCCGTAGTAACAGGGCCAATTCCCCTGCCAACCCGCAGAAAGATATTTACTGTGTTGCGTTCACCACATGCTAATAAAAAGAGTCGTGAGCAGTTCCAGTTGGCTACACATAAGCGTTTGTTGGATATTTATACTTCTTCAAGCCGTACTGTTGATGCATTGAGCAAACTGGATTTACCCAGTGGTGTGGAAGTGGAGATTAAAGCATAAAAACCCCAAACCCCTAAAGGGGCTTTGGAACAGTTCTTATAAATAAACATTTTTCATCTCTCAATCCTGCCCTTGAGCAGGAGAAAAGAGCTCTGATATTAATTCTCTCAACTCCCCTTTAGGGGTTGGGGGTATATAAAAACAAGCCATTCAGGGTTTGTTTACTGCCGGTACTTCCAAATAAAGGAAAAGGTCGGTGGCAAACGGGGATTGACTCCCGACATTAATCGTCGGGAATGTCCCAATAATCCTGCAGGTATAAATTGAATAAACATGAAAGGAATTATTGGGAAAAAAATTGGGATGACCAGCATCTTCGATCCCTCGGGCAAACAAACCGCCTGCACAATCATTGAGGCAGGTCCCTGTGTGGTTACCCAGGTAAAGACTCAGGAATCAGACGGGTACAATGCTCTCCAGCTTTCATTTGGCGATAAAAAGGAAAAACATTCTCTGAAGTCTGAAACAAATCACTTTGCCAAAGCTCAGACCAGCGTCAAAAAATTTTCAAAAGAATTCCGCGAATTTTCAGTTGAAAAAAATATTGGTGAAACTATTACTGTTGACATTTTTGCCGAAGGCGATACTGTTGACGTAGTGGGTACATCAAAAGGTAAAGGCTTCCAGGGTGTGGTAAAACGCCACGGTTTTCATGGCGTTGGCGGTCAATCTCACGGACAGCATGATCGTTCAAGAGCTGCGGGTTCAATCGGTAACTCCTCCGATGCCAGTCGTGTAATGAAAGGCATGAAGATGGGAGGCCGCATGGGTAACGACCGTGTGAAGCTGAAAGGCCTCAAGGTGATTAAGATTTTCCCTGAAAAAAATTACCTATTAGTCAGTGGTTCAATACCAGGTTTTAATGGCTCAATTGTTTTAATTCAGAAGTAAAGACGCAAAATTTTGCGTCTCCTAAAAAAGACACAATGCAAGTCGAAGTTTTAAATATAGAAGGAAAAGCAACCGGCAGAAAAGTAGAATTGCCCGAAGAAATATTCGGCGCCGAGCCTAATAACCACGTTATTTACCTGGCAGTAAAACAATACCTCGCAGCACAGCGCCAGGGTACTCATAAGGTGAAGACCCGTGCTGAAGTAAAAGGTGCAAGTCGCAAACTACACCGCCAAAAAGGTACAGGCGGAAGCCGAAAGGGTAATATCCGTAATCCGTTATATAAAGGTGGTGGTACCATCTTCGGACCCAAGCCACATGCTTATGACATTAAACTGAATCGCAAGGTAAAAGACCTGGCTAAGATTTCTGCCCTTTCACATAAAGCAAAAGATAATGCTATAGTAGTTGTAGAAGATATTACTATGGATGCACCAAAGACAAAAGGGTTTATGGATATTCTGGATAATCTGAATGTAGCTGGTAAAAAGGCAATGTTCGTTTTGCCTGAATATAATGATAATGTTCAGTTGTCTATCCGCAATGTTCCTTCTGTTCTTGGAGTATTGCTGAGTGATATCAATACTTATGACATCGTGAACTCAGAAGTAATTGTATTAACTGAAAGTGCCGCAAAGATTTTTGCTGAAGAAGAAAAAGCAGAAGCGTAATGATAAACTGATTAAATAATAGAAAGATGAAAGCGGAGCTGCCATTGCTCCAGAAAACAAATAAAAGATAATGCGATGAGACTTTCTGAAGTATTGATAAGACCCATATTAAGTGAAAAAGCAAATGCGCAACAGGAAAAACTGCGTCGCTATGCTTTCAGGGTTTCGAAAAAAGCAAATAAACTGGAGATAAAAAAAGCAGTGGAAAGTTTTTACGGTGTAACAGTGACGGATGTAAATACTGCAGTAGCACCCGGTAAAAATAAAAGCCGGTTTACAAAAGCTGGTGTTATATCAGGCCGCAAGCCTGCTTACAAGAAAGCTTTTGTAACTGTGGCATCAGGTGAAAGCATTGATTTATATTCAGCTATTTAAGCCCCCATCCCCGCCAGCTGGCGGGGTGTAAGGCGACTATAAAGAATGGTAGTTCAACGACCGCAAAGTTTGAAAACTGATTTATTAAAATGTTCTTAATCCCTCTTTAGGGGATATGGGCAAAAGAAAAATAAAAAATGGCATTAAAAAAGTTTAAACCCGTAACAGCAGGAACCCGATGGAGGATCGGTAATGCTTATGCAGAGGTGACTACTAATATTCCGGAGAAGAGTTTATTAGAAACCAAAGGCAGAACAGGTGGCCGTAACTCATCAGGTCACATGACCATGCGTTACAATGGCGGTGGCCATAAAAAGAAATACCGAGTTATTGATTTCAAGCGCAATAAAATGGGTATCGAAGCCACAGTAAAAAGCATTGAATATGATCCAAACCGTTCTTCATTCATTGCTTTGGTGGAATACACAGATGGAGAAAAAAGATACATCATTGCTCCGCAGGGTTTGCAGGTGGGAAATAAAGTAATAAGTGGTAATGATGTTGCTCCTGAAATTGGGAATGCATTACAAATGAAAAATATGCCCTTGGGCATCAATATACATAATATTGAAATGCAGCCTGGCCAGGGTGGCAAGCTGGCAAGAAGCGCCGGCTCATCTGCACAATTGACCAACAAAGAAGATAAATATGCCGTGTTGAAAATGCCAAGCGGTGAACTGAGAAAAGTATTGATTAATTGTTTTGCAACAGTAGGTGTAGTGGGTAACAGTGATCATAGTTTACAGAGCATGGGTAAGGCTGGCCGCAACCGCTGGAGAGGTATTCGTCCCCGCACCCGTGGTGTAGCCATGAATCCTGTTGATCATCCGATGGGTGGCGGTGAAGGTAAAGCTTCAGGCGGGCAGCCCCGCAGCAGGAATAGCCAATACTCGAGAGGTTTGAAAACCCGGGCAAAAGGAAAAGGCAGTGATAAGCAGATTATTCAGCGAAAGAGTGGAAATAAGTTAACAACACAGGGTTAATTGAATTTTTAAATATTAAATGTCTTTATAAATGGCTCGTTCTGTTAAAAAAGGTCCTTATGTAGCTTCTCATCTTGAAAAAAAGGTGCTGGCTATTAATGAAGGCAAAAGCAAAAAAACGGTTATTAAAACATGGAGCCGTCGTTCCACCGTCACGCCGGATTTTGTAGGCCATACTTTCGCTGTTCACAATGGCAACAAATTTATCCCCGTGTATGTTACAGAATTTATGGTAGGACATAAATTAGGTGAATTTGCCCCGACCCGGCAGTTTAAAGGTCACTCGAGTAAGAAGATAGAAGTAACAGAATAAGAGTAGTCGTGAGTCGTTGGTTCAGAGTCGGGAACATGACTCGGAACTCAGAACTCAAAACTTAATACATGGAAGCGATAGCAAAACTGAAAAATTATCCAACATCACCCCGCAAAATGCGGTTACTGGCTGATCTGATACGAGGTAAGGAAGTAGAAAAGGTGTTGGCTGAACTGGACCATAACAGTAAACACCCGGCTGTGCCCTTGCGTAAGCTGGTGCTGAGTGCTATTAATAACTGGAAGCAGAAAAATGAGGGTGGCGATGAACACCAATTGGTGATAAAAACAATTTTTGTGGATGGAGCAAGGACTTTAAAGAGAATGAGGCCGGCTCCGCAAGGTCGTGGTTACCGTGTTCGCAAACGTAGTAACCATGTAACAGTGATCGTGGATGCCCCCACCCCCTAAAGGGGAGTTAGGGAAGATTCTGACAAGTCAAACAGTTCTTATCTTATATAACAGAAATAAAAAAATAAAACCTCTCCCAAAACAGGAGTGTTCATAAGCACCTCTTTAGGGGATGGGGGCATAAATTAAAATATGGGTCAAAAAGCAAATCCGATTGGCAACAGGTTAGGCATCATCAGGGGATGGGAATCTAACTGGTACGGTAATAAGAGAGATTATGCCGGTAAGCTGATCGAGGATAACAAGATCAGAACTTACCTGAATGCCCGTATCAACAAAGGCGGTATCTCAAAGATTGTTATTGAGAGAACATTGGGAAAACTGATCATTACGATTCATACATCTAAACCGGGTATTATTATTGGTAAAGGTGGTGGCGAAGTGGATCGCATCAAAGAAGAGTTGAAGAAACTGGCGGGTAAAGAAGATGTACAGATAAATATCCTGGAGATACGCAGACCAGAACTGGATGCAATGATTGTGGCTGATACGATTGCCCGTCAAATTGAAAACAGGATCAACTATAAAAGAGCTATTAAAATGTCTATTGCATCTGCATTACGAATGGGTGCTGAAGGAATAAAAGTAAAAGTAGCCGGCCGTTTGGGTGGCGCTGAAATTGCCCGTACTGAAGAGATCAAGCAGGGCCGGGTACCACTGCATACATTCCGGATGGATATTGATTATGCTAATGTGTTTGCATTAACCGTGTATGGTAAGATTGGCATTAAAGTATGGATATGCAAAGGCGAAGTATTGGCAAAAAGAGATTTGAACCCCAACTTCATTGGCGGCAAGAGTGATGTCAGCGACAGGAGAGAAAGAAGAGATGATCGTCATGACCGCCGCGATGACAGAAGAAGCGGAGGAGGAGACAGAAGAAGTGGAGGAGGAGATAGAAGGGGTGGTGGTGGAGGAAGAGACAGAAGAAGTTGAAAAGTTCACAAGTTTAAAAGTTGACAAGTTCATTAATCGTTCCGGGTAAACTCTGGAATTGGTAAACTGAAATAAAATGTTACAACCGAAAAGAACAAAACACAGGAAGATGCAGAAGGGTCGCATGAAAGGCGATGCAAAAAGAGGTACTTCCATTGCATTTGGTTCTTATGCCTTAAAAGCATTGGACCAGCATTGGCTTACTGACCGCCAGATAGAAGCTGCCCGTCAGGCCTTAACCCGTGAAATGAAAAGAGAGGGTAATGTCTGGATCCGCATTTTTCCTGATAAACCTATTACAAGAAAACCGGCTGAAGTGAGAATGGGTAAAGGAAAAGGTAACCTGGAATTCTGGGCTGCTGTGGTGAGGCCGGGACGTATCTTATTTGAAGTGGATGGTGTAGATGAAAAAACGGCTCGTACATCATTGATGCTGGCCGCAGGTAAGTTACCCATTAAAACAAAGTTTATCAAGCGCAGGGATTTGGAAACTGCTTAGTAATTAATAAATCGAAAGAGCATGTCAAAGAACGCAGATTTTGTAAAGAGTATTCACGGAATGAATGAGCAGGACCTGAAGGCCCGCCTGGAGGAAGATAAACAGCGGTTGAAAAAACTGCATTTTGCTCATACAATTTCTCCATTGGAAAATCCAATGACCATCCGTGGATTGCGCCGGGATATTGCCCGGTTGAAAAGCGAATTAAGGAACAGAACCCAGGGAGCATAACATAAAAAGCTAAATAAAATGGCTGAAAGAAATTTGAGAAAAATAAGAACGGGTGTAGTAACAAGTAATAAAATGACAAAGACCATTACTGTTGCCGTAGAAAGAAAAGTAAAACACCCTATTTATGGAAAGTTTGTAAAAAAGACTACCAGGTTTCATGCGCATGATGATAAAAACGAGTGCAGTATTGGAGATATTGTAAAAATCATGGAAACCCGGCCGCTCAGTAAAACAAAACGCTGGAGGCTGGTCGAAGTGGTCGAGAAAGTGAAATAAAGGCAGAAGTCAGAGGTACGAAGTATAAGACACCGTACTTCGTAATTCGTAATTCGTAAATCGTAATTGAAATGATTCAGCAAGAAAGCCGGTTGAATGTAGCGGATAACAGTGGCGCCAAAGAGGTGCTCTGCATTCGTGTACTTGGCAACAGCGGTCAGCGTTATGCCAGGATAGGTGATACCATTGTTGTAACGGTGAAAGATGCTTTACCAGCTGGCGGCATAAAAAAAGGAACAGTTGCGAAAGCAGTGATCGTTCGTACTACCAATAAACTGCGTCGTAAAGATGGTTCATACATCCGGTTTGATGACAACGCTGTGGTATTACTGAACCAGGCAGATGAGCCCCGGGGTACCCGCATTTTCGGGCCTGTGGCAAGGGAACTGAGGGATAAGGGTTATATGAAGATTATTTCTCTGGCGCCGGAGGTTTTGTAGAGACACAACATGTTGTGTCTCGCAAAGAGCAGACAGGAACATTGATTAACAAAAAATAAAATATCCCTTTAGGGATTTAGGATATGAAAAAAAGATTTAAACCGAAGTACAATATCAGGAAGGGAGACAGTGTAGTAGTTATCACCGGCGATGATAAAGATTTATCAAAGCCCCGCATGGTGAAGAAGCTGCTGGTTGATGAAGCAAGGTTAATTGTGGAAGGTGTGAATATGGTAACCAAACACTCCAAACCGTCTGCAAAAAATACCAAAGGAGGTATTATCAGGAAGGAAGCACCCATCCATATCAGTAATGTAATGCTTTGGGATGCGGATCAAAAATCAGGCGCCAAAATAACGAGGGTAAGAGAAGATGGAAAAACAAAAAGAGTTTTTAAAATCAAAAAAACTCAGGGAGGTAACTAATAATGAGTGCGAAAACATATACACCCAGACTGGCAGATAAGTACAAAAAAGAAGTTGTACCAGCCCTGGTAAAAAAATTTGGTTATACCACTTCGATGCAAGCTCCAAAGCTGGAGAAAATTTGCTTAAACCGGGGTGTGAATGGCGCTGTAACCGATAAGAAGCTGGTGGATGTGGCCCTTGATGAGCTGTCTACTATTACCGGCCAGAAAGCTGTATCTACTATGTCAAAAAAAGACATTTCTAATTTCAAATTACGTAAGAACATGCCAATTGGGGCAAGAGTTACGTTGCGGGGGGAAAAGATGTTTGAGTTTCTTGATCGTTTGATCGCTGTGGCGCTGCCCCGTGTCCGTGACTTTAGAGGAGTGAATGAGAAATCATTTGATGGACGTGGTAATTATACAATGGGTGTTACAGAGCAGATCATTTTTCCTGAAATTGATATTGACAAAGTGAATAAGATCACTGGGTTTGATATCACATTTGTAACAACAGCCAATACAGATGCAGAAGCATATGAATTGTTGAAAGAACTGGGAATGCCATTCAAAGATGCAAGAAAATAATTTTTCGCCGGACTCAGGATGGCAATAGTTATCAGGTTGAGGTTGTCGAAACCTAACTTTTAAAAAAATAAAATAGAAATATGGCTAAAACTTCAATAAAAGCCAGGCAAAGAAAGAGAGAAAAGATGGTAGCGCAGTTTGCAGTTAAAAGAGCCGGGTTGAAGAAAGCAGGCGACTGGAAAGCATTGGATGAGCTGCCAAAGAATTCATCGAGGGTTCGTTTAAAGAATCGCTGCCAGCTTACCGGACGACCAAGAGGGTATATTCGTTATTTCGGTATTTCAAGGATTGCAATGCGTGATATGGCATTGAATGGCAAGATACCCGGATTGAAAAAAGCAAGCTGGTAGTAAACATTGAATATTGAGGATTGAATAATGAATATTTGGTCTTCAGAATATTTGAAAATATTAAATCTACAATTTTAAATAGATTATGGTAACAGATCCTATAGCAGATTATCTTACAAGAATCCGAAATGCACAAATGGCGGGTCACCGTGTAGTGGACATACCGGCTTCTAATATGAAGAAGCGAATGACAGAGATATTATATAATCAGGGTTATATTCTGAAATACAAATTTGAGGATGACAGCAAACAAGGTATTATCAAAATTGCCCTGAAGTATGACTCTCAAACCAGGCAACCGGCTATTCACAACATGGAAAGAGTAAGTAGTCCCGGATTGCGTCAGTATGCAAAGCCCAGTGAATTTCGTCGTGTGAAGAATGGCCTGGGTGTAGCTATTCTGTCTACATCAAAAGGAGTAATGACAGATAAAGAAGCAAAAGCACAGAATGTAGGTGGTGAAGTTCTTTGCTATGTGTATTGATAATTACAGATTGGCAATTGCAGATTTCAGAATGCCAATCACCAAAATAGTTAAAACATTTTCAGATTGAAGATCAAATCTTCAATCTGAAATCTAAAATCTGAAATTGTTATGTCTCGTATAGGAAATAAACCGGTAGCGATTCCAAAAGCAGTTACTGTATCTGTTGATAAGGATAATATAGTAACTGTAAAAGGTCCAAAAGGAGAGTTGAAGCAAGTTGTTGACCGCGAAATTAAAGTAGAAGTAAAAGATGGACGGGTGGAATTTATTCGTCCAACAGACCAGATCCGTCACCGTGCCTTACATGGTTTATATCGTTCGTTGGTATCAAACATGGTAAAAGGTGTTACCGAAGGATATAAAAAGAACCTCGAATTGTTTGGTGTGGGTTTTAAAGCCAGTAATCAGGGAAATATTCTTGACTTGTCTTTGGGATTTTCACACAATATCATTTTCGAAGTGCCTAAAGAATTAAAAATTGTAACAGCACAGGAGAAAGGCCAGAACCCAATGATAAGTCTGGAAGGAATCGATCACCAGTTGATTGGGCAGGTAGCTGCCAAGATCCGGGGTTTACGTAAGCCTGAGCCTTATAAAGGAAAAGGTATACGCTATGTGGGTGAATTTGTTCGTAAGAAAGCTGGTAAAGCAGCTGGTAAATAAAACTCCCTGTCCCCCTGAAGGGGGAACTTGGGTGGTACAGTTCATTTACAAGTTGAAAAGTTTTATTAAATAAAGTCTCTGGCAATATCAGAGGCGTCAA
>JAHEZF010000166.1 GCA_023251215.1 Sphingobacteriales bacterium
ACAGGTCATCTATGCGGCGATTGCAGACGATGCAATTTTTGTTGAACAAAATGTTGGTTACACGGTGGTCATCGAAAATCCGAAATACATGCGTAAAGATCTGCCGAAATATGTCCCGCAGATTCTTACCATTCGATGGTCCTGGGACGAGGATTGGAAACCGCAATCTGATGTCGCAAAACTGATCCAGGAAAAATTTCCTTTCGAAAAACTGCAGGCGATGATCGATAAATAATTTGTCAGACATGAAGAATTACATAATAGTAAGCGTGTTGATCATTGTTCCTTTTTTTCTTTCAAACAAGACAAGAGAAAATAAAAAAACACACCTCGTTGTCAGGGATAATTGGTCCGGTACAGTTACCTGGTCCAAATCGTCGGTCAGCAGAGGAGCAAAAACATGGGAGGAGGCCGGTAAAGAAAATAGCGCTGAGTGGGATAACTTTTTTGAGTTTAAGGTTATCGCAACTTTTGTGAATGGAAAAGGAACCGTTGTACGAACCGAGGTAACTACCAACAAGGGAAAACAAAAATTGATCTTCGTTCACAAAGATGATAAATACATGATCGAAGAAAAAACAACGAAGATCACTTGCGGTGGTACCGACACGTTGGAACTTTCTGTCGAATATGGAGAAGACACTACAGGCCGCAAAGTGTATTGGATAAGTTTCTCTACACCGGACTGTGTTGGTGAAATATTATACAATCTAACCAACAATATAACCGGTGATGTACATAATCGAACAGCATATACTCAACAGGGGTCACAAATAACTCTTCCCGCCAGTTTCACCGGTCAGCCAGTTGGCAATAATCCCAATGTATTATCGGGAAGTTTTCTCGAGACGATTCCGGGTTCGCCCGATGCGGGAGGAGGAGAGATAGTTACAACCGCTTCATGGAACCTGACGAAAGGAGATCCTAAACCGGAATTGCTTGTAACGCCAATAAGCGATGATGCTGATTATGATAACTGGATGCCGGAACCGGGATTGAATGAATCTGTGAAAGGTAATGATCTGAATATTGAGTTGCACCTGCAGGACATCGGAGGCGGTGTTTCCTCTGTTAAGGCTAAATTTTTTGAGTTGAAATTAGTAAATACCTCCAAAGAGAAAGGAGTATGTATCAATGCTCCGTTGGCTCCGTCTGCTCCGAAACCGGATCTTCGTTTCCTTCCACAGGCAGGAGCTACTGTTAGCCCGGATGGACAATATATTAAGATTCCTTGCGAAGATGGTGAAAATGGTTTGGCGGTCATTGGTTCTTATGATGGCGGCGGATGGACCATTCTGACTGCAAAAGCGACACTTGAAAATGGTAAAACTGTTGAAGGAGTTTTGGACCGGGATAAATCAAAAAAAAATATACCGATTCCAAAAAATTTTTCCGGTGGAAAGATCGCTGAAGCCTGGTTAAAGGATAATGGAAATCCCGGCGAAACTGATGACAAGGAAACTTCTCAAGAAAATACAAATAACGGCGATGGACTTTCGGCTTATGAAGAATATCGCGGTGTAATGTCTGAAGGAAAATTCAAAAGACTCGATCCACTTGCAAAAGAGCTGGGTGTAAAATTCAAAAAAACCCAACTATCTCTGTTTGATGATGGCTTTCACATGTTCGAAAAAGTTTCCGGGTTCAAGATCATTCAATTTTATGAAAATGAAATTCCGGCGAGCAGACGGATAAACGGGAATGCAGCTCATGCCAATGTGTTCCCGCAATTTGTTTTGAATCTTCAAACAGGAATTCTTACTGAAAAGCGAATCGCAAAATCATTTGGAAGCCCAGGGATCCCCACGGTTGTGAGTCCCGTGATGTTTGATCTTGCAAAAATTCACCAGGCCTACGTCGAAAATGAATCAGATGCCAGGAGTATGAACACTTCTCTTCCTTACACTGAAAGAGATTTTCTTGCGCAAATTGTGGCGCACGAGATTGGCCATGGAGTGAATGTTGCGCATCATGGATCGATAGAGCCGACCGATATATCAAGTATGGTGGTCGATACCAGTCAAGCTCCACCGTTTGGCATGCCACGATACCGGGTGATCAGATATAATGGAAGGGAAGTCACTTATCCCGTTACCATTGGCGGAACTTTCGGATTGCCACACAATGCAGAAAGTGGGGATTTAAGTTGCATTATGGCTGAGATCAACCTCTGCTCCTGGGTGGAACATGTTCAGAGCGGAGTATCTTTTTTATACGAAGTTCCCATCATTCCATTGGGCGTGCGACTCTGCACTTTTCGGGACGGCACTGGCATCAATGCCGGCGGTAAATACTTTGCAGATGCACAAAAAGGCGATTGCATTTCGCAGTTGAAGTTAAAATAGCTCAGATTAACCGATCCACTATTATTATTCTGTTCGAAAATTACATTCACACCAGCTTGATAATTCTTTTTAAATTTAATCATGCAACGAACCGCCATCATTCTTGCATACTTGTTTATTTGGGCCGCCACGGCGGCCCAACAATATCCTTTTGTTCATTATACGCCTAAAGATGGTTTGGTTAATAGCCGGGTGAAAAAAGCTTACCAGGACAGCAAGGGCCGCATGTATTTTCTCACATTCGGGGGATTGAGTGTTTTTGATGGAGCCCGGTTCAGAAATTATACAGTCCAAAACGGCCTGGCCACTAATGTTGTAAATGATATCCTGGAAGTTGGAGATGATTCGCTATTAGTGGCTACCAATTTTTCCACTCTTAATGCACTAGTGAGAGGAAAAATAACGGTAGTAAAAACGGAAGGTGTCCCTTGTCCGCTTATTAACCAGTTTTACCGTCATGATGATAATAAGATATATCTCTCATCTGATGATGGCTTGTTCGCCCTGGAAAATAATAAGATCCGCGAATTAGATGTTTCATTTCTATCGAAAACCAGTCCTGAATTACCCTACCTGGGCAATGTTGTCGGTAAAGGAAACTGGCTGGTGTTTTCCACTCACGAATTGCGGGGTCACAAAGGCTTGTATTTATATGATATTAAAAACAACAGGATCTGTGATGCCTTGCCTGAACCTGAAGTTTATTTGCTTGGTAAAGACAAAAGGAACAGCATCTGGGTAGCCATGTCGGATAAATTATTTATCCTCGATACTATTTCTCTTGCGGGAGGAAGATTGTCACTTATACCTCCAATACTGGGCTATCATCAATCGAAAGACTATTCTACAATTAATGTTGCCTTTGATAAAAATTGTATCTGGCTGGTGTATGGGAATAAAGATTATCGGAACAAAGAGATCCGTCGCATTGAAGAAACAGGCGTTTTATTCCGAATGCCTTTGCCGGAGCAAGCCACTTCTTCAGCTATTAAAAACGTTATGGTTGACAGGGAAAATACCATTTGGTTATGCAAGGACGGAGAAGGTGTATTTAAGATCGTAAACTCTCCCATGCAGTCATTTGAAAATCCTTTTGGCAAATCAACACAGAGCCGGAGTAACAATGCTTTTTATTTTAACAATAGTACATGGCATAGCACCGCAACCAATAAATTATTCAGGAGATCAGAAAAAGGTTTGGAGGAATTCAGTTGCAACATAGAACCGGCACCGCTCTTGTTCTATGAAAATGGCGGCAGACTGCTGGCACGTGACCGCCGGAATATTTATGAAGCCACCTGTGATGATCAAAGAAAATTCATTCGTTTCAATAAGATTATTTCACTACCCGATTCAGATTTTTTGGGAAAGCAAGTGATCCTGGATCCTGACGGAACTATTATCGCATCACAGAAAAGCAACTTAGGACTGTGGAAGAACAATAAATTGGTATATCATGTACCGATAAATAGAAATGACAATATTGAAGAGCTTGCCTTTGATAAAAATAATTTGCTCTGGGTTGTAAAGAGATATACAGGAATTGATGTCTTCAGTATTCAACCTCAAAATATTTCAAAATGGCTGCAGCCTGTTTATCATTTTGCAAGAGAACAGATCACCGGTTCACCCCGATGCTTTGTTATAGACAAGACCGGGTTGATCTGGATCGGAACAAGGGAACATGGTCTTGTTGTTTATAAGAATGATGGCAACAGCTTAAACCAATTATACCATTTCAATGTCAGCAATGGTCTCACAGACAACTTTGTCACTTCACTTGCCTGCGATTCATTGAATAATATTATTGCCGGTACACAAACAGGTCTTGACAGGATCATTCATGACCCCGAAAATAATTACCGTGTTGAAAATCTAAGCAAGAGCAATAATTTTTTTGCTTTTATAAATCAGTGCTGGGCAGATGCTGATCAGTCTTATGCACTTACCAGTTCAGGTGTTCTTTTGCAGCTTTCTCCACCCTCATACAAACAAAAAGCGCCTACTCCGCAATTACTTCTGGAAGAAATAAGAATGAATGCACAGCCTGTATCTGCAGATAAAAATAAATTCCACTACAAAGAAAATAACATCAGTTTTTTAGTTGCAGCTCCAAGTTTCATTGATGAAAAACAAGTTGCATTTTCTTATTTATTGGAAGGCTCAGGAAATGATCAGTGGAGCGATACTACTTCAACTAATTCAGTTATTAATCTCACCAATCTTTCAGCAGGAAAATATTTATTGAAAGTGAAAGCCTTTTTCCCTTCCACTTCTTATGCACCGGCTGAACTTTCCTATT
>JAHEZF010000167.1:0-3774 GCA_023251215.1 Sphingobacteriales bacterium
CATACAGGGACATAGCTGGGGTGGCTACCAGGTGGCTTATCTTATCACCACCACCAATATGTTCAAAGCTGCATGGGCGGGTGCGCCTGTGGCTAATATGACCAGCGCTTATGGCGGCATTCGTTGGGAGAGTGGCGTCAGTCGCCAGTGGCAATATGAAAGATCACAAAGCCGCATTGGTGCAAGTTTATGGGATAAACCGCAATTGTATATCGAGAACTCTCCTTTGTTTCATTTGAAAAATGTAACAACGCCATTAGTCATCATGGCCAATGATAATGACGGCGCCGTGCCCTGGTACCAGGGCATTGAATTGTTCACAGCCATGAGACGACTCGGAAAAAAAGTATGGATGTTCAATTATAATGGCGAAGCTCATGGATTAGTGGAAAGAAAAGACAAACTGGATTATCATATCCGCATGCAGCAATTCTTTGACTGGATACTGAAAGGAGAGAAGCCTGCCAAATGGATCACCGAAGGTGTGCCTGCAGTGAGGAAAGGAAAGGATTGGGGGTTGGAGTTGGTGGATTAAGTTACCTGGTTGATATGTTGATAAGTTAACAAGGTTCAATCCCAATTAACCAATTTACTTTTTAACTAATTAACTTTTCCTGTTAAGCCGCCTGCGCTGTAATGTATTTTACCAAACTTCTCTTTGCAATTGGTAATAAAGTTTCATCCACCGGAAAACTTAATCCTGTTTCAATAGAATACACAGCAGGGTTCGGCAGCTCGTTTCTATGACGGATCAGTTCTGATTTGATATGCTCGTACGTATGCGCCATGTTGCGCTGCCATATATCAATGTAAGCGGTTTTCATACTGCGGTATATCTCATCATGTTTTTCAAAAATGGAAAGTCGGTATTGATATACCCTTGTGCTCTTGATATTGCCTGCGCTTAAAAAGAAATAACCTTCCTGAATGTCCAGCGGAATGATGCCGACGGGAGTTATTGTTATCTTTTCTTCCACAAACTCATAGATCTCTGTGCCATTGTGAATCGTTGTTTTTATTTTTCCTGCTGAGTAGTTGATGATATTTTCCAGTTCCTGCATCATCCCGGTATCTGCTATGATTTGTTCATACAGCAACTGCAGTTTCTGCATCTGCAGGCCAGTTAGTTTTTTCGGAAAATGTTCCTCCAGAAATTTTTTGTTTTCCCGGAAAGCTACGAGGTTATTGTAGTGAAATATGGCATCGGCTAACTGGGGGTAAAGTTTGTTGGCGGAAAAATACTTGTTGATCTCCTGCAGATAGGCAAGTAAGGTATATTTTTTCAATTCAAAATCAATATAGCCTTCGGCAAACCAGGTCTCGGATAGTTGTTTCATGGTTACTGGGTTTAGAATGAACTAATGTACAAAAAAGACGACAGGTTTGTAACAGAAGTTTATCTTTAGATTGTTAAAATAACGACTATGCGCTGTGTATTATTGCTTCTTTCTGTTCTCATTTTTTCCTGTGGCAATACTATTTATATTGTCCGTCATGCTGAAAAGGAAGGACAAAGTACAGTTACAGGGAGCCTGATGACGAGCAATCCACCCTTATCCGAAGCAGGTAAGGTGAGAGCTTTTGTTTTGAGGGATGAGATGGCTGGTAAAAAAATCAAGCATATTTATTCAACTAACACTCTCCGAACAATCTCTACAGCAGAACCGCTTAGCAAAGCTATTGATGTAAAAATTGAATTATACAACACTAAAGATTCACTGAACGAATTCATCAATCAGCTTAAAAAAATAAAAGGAAGTGCATTGGTGATTGGTCATTCCAATACGGTGGATGACATAGTCAATAAACTTATGGGTGAAACAAAGATTCCTGCTGACCTGAAAGATTATGAGTATGATAATCTCTTTATCATAACTAAAAAAGGGAAGAAGTATTTTTTTGAGAAAAAGAAATATGGCTATCCTTCCAACCCGGAATAAGAATTAAAAATCCCTTTCGCCATTGAAATTTTCCAGCTCTTTTGCAACAGAAGTCAGAAAAGTGGCGCCAAGGCTTCCATCTATAATGCGATGATCGTAGCTCATGCTCAGAAACATCATGTGCCTGATGGCAATGCTGTCGCCATGAGGAGTTTCGATAACTACCGGACGTTTTTTTATGGCGCCTACAGCAAGAATGGCAACCTGCGGCTGGTTAATGATCGGTGTACCCATCAGGCTTCCAAAAATTCCAACGTTCGTCAATGTAAATGTTCCGCCTTGTGTATCATCTGCTTTTAATCTTCCATTACGGGCATTATCTGCAAGAGTGTTTACCTGTTTGCTCAATCCAACAAGATTTAACTGGTCTGCATTTTTAATTACCGGAACAATTAAATTACCGCTTGGTAATGCCGTGGCCATCCCGATATTAATGTCTTTTTTTATAATGATCTTATCGCCATCCAGTGAGCAGTTGATCAGCGGAAATCGTTTGATGCAACGAACAATAGCTTCAATGAACAGGGGAGTAAAAGTGATTTTTGTTCCTTCTCTTTTTTCAAAATCTTTTTTCACTTTTTCACGCCACATTACCAGGTTGGTTACATCTGCTTCGGTAAAACTGGTTACATGCGGGCTGGTATGCTTGCTGCGGACCATGTGTTCAGCAATCAATTTACGCATCCGGTCCATTTCAATGATCTCAACATTGCCCTGGTAAGTTGTTAGCTGCTGGTCACCGGTTCCCTGCCTGGATGATGAAGTTTCAGCGAAGGCAGATTGCTGCTCAACCTGAGAAACAGGAATGACCATTGTTTCATTCTGACTTCTGACCTCTGATCTCCGACCTCCTGACTTTTTCTCACTCACATACTGCAGGATATCTTTTTTTGTTACTCTTCCTTCATTACCTGTTCCCGGAATTTTTTCCAGTTCGGTCATGCTCACTCCTTCGCTGGCAGCTATGTTCAATACTAATGGAGAATAAAAACGATTGCCGTTGCCACCTGAGTGTTGAATATTAAATGTTGAATATTCCTGCCCGACCGGCAGGCGGGGAATATTTTTTTCTTCTTCAACCATTGCCTCTTCTTGTTCCTTGTGCCTTGTATCTTGTGCCTTGTAGCTTGTGCCTTCCTCTACATTTGTTTTAATTCTTGCTATCACTGTACCTACTGGTACTACATCATTTACATTAAACAAAATTTCCTGCAGCACACCGGCCGTTGTGCTGGGAATTTCACTATCCACTTTATCCGTAGCAATTTCAAGCAGAGTTTCATCCATTTTAATAGCATCACCCGGCTGTTTGTGCCACTTCAAAATGGTAGCTTCCATAATACTTTCACCCATTTTTGGCATTACAAGATCAACAGTAGCCATATATGATTTAATATTTAAAATTTAATATTTCAGTTTTTTCCTTGCCGGCAATCAAAGGTAAAGTTTTCCATCTAATCCCGTTTAATCCGCCCGGATCATAGTTCTGACAAAATAAATTTCCGAAGCATATTCAAAGCGGTATAAGCAGTCATATTTATATTGCGGATGCGGTCAAAACGAAAGTTGAATTGTTTTGCTTCTGTTTTGTTCTTGGTGCCCACTGCGATCCATACTGTACCAACAGGCTTTTCATCTGTTCCACCATCAGGTCCCATGATACCTGAAGTAGCCAGGGCATAGTCCACATCCAGTTTTTCAATGGCTCCTTTTGCCATTTGCTTCACGGTTTCTTCACTCACAGCACCGACACTTTGTAATGTTTCATGTTTTACACCCAGCACATTTTCTTTCACTTCATTGGAATAACTGATTATACTTCCTTTGTAGTAGG
>JAHEZF010000167.1:3784-4587 GCA_023251215.1 Sphingobacteriales bacterium
TTACGGCTTCCAGTCCTTCGTCTTCATTGGTAACTAAATAATCTTTTACCAATACCTGCAGCTTTTCAAACCATGGAAGTAATTCCTTCTCCACTGCTTCTTTAAAATCTCCATGAGCTGTCAGCCTGAGTTTTACCATACCATAATTTGGCAAATAAGCTAATTTGATATGAGAAGGGAGGGATGTTTCAAAATCTTTCAGTAGTTCAGCAATCATGGATTCTCCCTGCCCGGCAGTGAAGACAGTACGATGAACAATAGCAGGCAATTCAAATTCTTTCAACAAACGTGGTATCACTTCATCAACTATCAGTCCTTTCATTTCATGCGGAACACCAGGAAGAGATATAAACACGGCCTCCCTGCCCTCCAAAGGAGGGTTCTTAGACACTGATAGCTCTGATTTTTCCTTTTTTAATTGAAGTAGTATTCGGTTTAATACTTCATCAGGGTTATGCATAACCTTGTTGTTTGTAAAACGTATTACTTCAAAACCCAGTTTATTCAACTCAAATGTTCTTTCGTTATCGCTTAATTTATTTTCAGGGCTCTGATGGATCAATCCATCAACTTCTATGATCAATTTTTTTGGAAGACAAACAAAATCTGCGATATAAGAACTGATAATATGCTGTCTTCTGAATTTATATCCGCTAAGTTTTCTTCCCTTCAAAATTTCCCATAAAACACTTTCAGCTTCAGTAGGGTTACCTCTATGATCTTCCACATATTTTTTCAGCAAACCATAAACTGCCGGATCTGCCGTCAGATAACTATAATGAGTGTCTGGAGTATCAGTCTCT
>JAHEZF010000024.1 GCA_023251215.1 Sphingobacteriales bacterium
AGTAAATTAAAACCCGGCGATAAGGACTTGATCCGTACAGCCTTTCAAATGTCGGCCGAAGCCCATAAGACCATGCGTCGCAAAAGTGGCGAACCGTATGTTTTACATCCATTGGCTGTTGCAAAAATTTGTGTTGAGGAAATAGGACTCGGCGTACGTTCCACCATCTGTTCATTATTACACGACACAGTGGAAGACACAGACATTTCACTGGAAGATGTGGAAAGAGAATTTGGAAACGAGATTGCCCGCATCGTTGACGGGCTGACCAAAATTTCTAATGTTATTGATGTTAATGCATCAAAACAGGCGGAGAATTTTAAAAAAATACTTCTTACATTAACGGATGATCCCCGTGTCATCCTGATCAAGCTGGCAGACCGCTTACACAACATGCGGACCCTTGACAGTATGAAACGGGAAAATCAATTAAAGATTTCTTCAGAAACCGTGTATGTATATGCTCCTTTGGCCCACCGCATGGGCCTGTATATCATCAAAACGGAAATGGAAGACCTGGCCATGAAATACATGGAACCCGATATCTATAAAGAGATTGCCCAAAAATTAGCTGAAACAAAAAAAGATCGCACCCGGTACATCAATGAATTTGTTAAGCCCATTAAAGACAAACTCGATAAAGGAGATTTCGATGCTGAGATTTTTGGTCGTCCTAAAAGCATTCATTCGATCTGGAACAAGATGAAAAAGAAAGGCGTTGCTTTTGAAGAAGTGTATGACCTGTTTGCTATCCGTGTTATTCTTGATTCGCCGCCGGAAAAGGAAAAAGAGGACTGCTGGAAAATATATTCCATGATCACTGATGAATATTCACCATCACCTGAACGGCTGAGAGACTGGCTGAGTAATCCCAAATCAAATGGCTATGAAGCTTTGCATACTACAGTAATGGGTCCCGAAGGCCGCTGGGTGGAAGTGCAGATACGTAGCCGTCGTATGAATGAAATTGCTGAAAAAGGTTTGGCAGCTCACTGGAAATACAAAGAAGATGCAGCCGATGAGAACCGCTTCGATAAATGGTTTCAGCAGATACGTGATGTAATCAGCAGCCAGGAAACCGACAGCATTGATTTTTTACAGGATTTTAAAACCAGTTTCCTGGCCGAAGAAATTTATGTGTACACTCCCAAGGGTGATGTAAAGATGTTACCCGTGGGTTCTACAGCATTGGATTTTGCTTTTGCCATTCACAGCGCCATCGGTATAAAAACCATTGGCGCCAAGGTAAATCATAAATTAGTTCCCATCAGCCATAAGCTGCGTAGCGGCGACCAGGTGGAAATCATTACAAGCAACAAACAAAAACCCTCTGAAGACTGGCTGGGCTTTGTGGTAACATCCAAAGCAAAGGGAAGGATAAGAGATGCACTGAAAGAGGAAAAAAGAAAAGTGGCCGATGAAGGAAAATATACTTTGCAGCGAAAACTGGAAAGTATCGGGGCTGCCCTCACACAACACAATATTGACGAACTGGTGCAATGGTATAAGCTCACCTCCAACCTGGAACTTTTTTACGGAATCGCTGTCAGGAATATTGATCTGAAGGATCTGAAGGAATTTAAAGTTACCGGCGATAAGATAGAAGCACCCAAACCAGTAAAAGTTCAACAGGACATCAAAACGGATTTGATTCCGCATCAGCAGGCAGTTGCACGAAAGGATACAGAACTGATCATATTTGGCGAAAGCAGTGACAGGATCGTTTACCATTTAGCCAATTGTTGTAAACCCATTCCCGGCGATGATGTATTTGGTTTCATTACTACTGGTAAAGGATTGACGATACATCGCACTAACTGTCCGAACGCCGCCAAATTATTAGCTAACTACGGTCACAGGGTTGTAAAAACCAAGTGGGCCAAGAACAAAGAAATTTCTTTTCTTACCGGTATCAAGATCGTAGGCATGGATGATGTTGGTGTGGTGAATAAGATCACCAACCTGATTTCAGGCGAACTGAAAATTAATATTGCTGCACTGACCATTGAAGCCAAGGAAGGATTGTTTCAGGGCAATATCCGTTTGTATGTGCATGACCGGGAAGAATTAGATACCCTGGTACAAACTCTTAAAGACCTGCCTGGCATTGAGTCGGTAGAAAGATATGATACGGAAGATATTCCCTGATGCAGCATGAATACACACTCCGTTGTCCATAAACTGTGAGGAAAAAAGATTCTGGCAAATAAAAAAATATCTACCGGTAGATTTTTAATAACAAAAACATTTTTAACTTACCAGCTTCTTTGCCGAATTCCATTTTCTTAAAGCCACCCACTTTGTTTTTTGCAGATAATTGTAATTGATGATAAAAAGTTTTGTAAACGCTAACAATAAAACGATACATCATGAAATCAAAATCCGGTAAAATCTTAACACTGCTGCTGGCACTTATGTTGCCGGCATGGCTGCTGGCCCAAACTGCTATCAATGGTAAGGTAACAGAAGCCGGGTCAAACAATCCTTTGCAGGGAGCTACTGTTTCTGTGAAAGGAACAACCAACAATACTCTAACTGATGCCGATGGAAAATTTTCCATTCCAGTAAGCAGTTCAAATGCAAAACTGGTAATCAGTTTTGTTGGGTATGTATCACAGACAGTAAATGCAACTAACAATGTAGTCATCAGCCTTACTCTGGATAATACTAAAATGAGTGAGGTTGTGGTAACAGGTCTGGCCAGCTCTTTGAAGAGAGCTAACCTTGCCAATTCGGTGGCTTCTATTTCAGCCAGGGATCTGGTAGGAACTACCGTGCAATCAACAGTGGATGGCGCCTTGTATGGAAAATTTACAGGGGCTAATATTTCTGCTAATTCCGGGGCGCCCGGTGGTGGAATTTCTATAAAACTTCGTGGCATTACTTCACTGGTGGCTAACTCCCAGCCATTATTTATTGTAGATGGAGTGTATTATGATAACTCTTCTATTCCTGCAGGATTGAACACTATTTCAAAAGCAGCAGGACAGGGGAGTAATTCCAATCAGGATAATCCTTCCAACCGGATCGCCGACCTGGACCCACAGGATATTGACCGCATTGAAATTTTGAAAGGCGCTTCCGCTGCAGCTATTTATGGATCAAGAGCTGCCGGAGGTGTGGTGATCATTACAACGAAGAAAGGAAAAGGAGGCAGTCCCAAAATAGAGTTTTCCCATTCGATAGGAATACAGATGCAATTGCGTAAGCTGGGGCAACGCCAGTGGGATGATGCAAAAGTGCAGGCTTCTTTTGGTGCTTCAGGATTTGCCATTTACCAGGCAAATGGCAAAAAAATATATGATTACGAAAAAGAACTGTATGGTAATAAAGGTTTAATGAATAACACAAGGATCAGTGTGAGCGGCGGTAATGATAAAACAACCTACTATGCCGGCTTTACCCGTAAAGATGATGAAGGCATTGTAAAGAGAACGGGATATGCAAAATCTTCATTCCGGCTTAACCTGACACAAAAAGTTTTCAAATTTCTTGACGTGGCCCTGAATGCCAATTATATTGAATCAGAAGCTGACCGTGGATATTTTAATAATGACAATACCAGTACTACGCTGGGTATTTCATTTGTATCTACGCCCTCATGGGCTAATCTTTTTCCTGATGCTAACGGCAACTACCCCAATAATCAATTTGCACCTTCCAATTTTCTTCAAACCCGTGACCTGATCACCAATAAAGAAAAGATCAACCGCACATTAATGGGGGGAAATGCCACCTGGAAAGTTTTCAAAAACGCAAAGAATGAATTAAAAATTATTGCCCGGGGCGGTATTGACCATTATACCCTCAATACCATTGCCCTCTTCCCGCAGGAACTGCAATTTGAAAAGGGCGGCAATGGCACCAACGGAGCATCTATTTACGGAACAACTATAACCCGCAACAGCAATTACAGTTTCTTTGCTGTACATGAGTTTGCAGCAAATGAAAAAATGAGTTTCCGAACTCAGGCGGGCCTTACAGAAGAAAACATAAACATAAATAATGTACTCAACACCGCTACGCAATTGATCGGTACTCAAACCAATTTAAACCAGGCTGGATCCATACAGGTGGATCAGGCCAAAGCATTGCAACGTGACCGGGGTTTCTTTGTACAGGAAGAGTTCAATTATAATGATATTGCCATATTAACGCTTGGTTTACGTGGAGATAAATCCTCACGGAACGGAGATGCCAATAAATTATATTACTATCCCAAAGCATCCGGCGCCTTCAATATTCATGAATTACCATTATGGCATTTTGATAAGATTAGCCAGCTAAAAATAAGAGCCGCTTATGGCCAGTCAGGTAATTTTGCACCTTTTGGCGCTATCTATACTCCGCTTGTTCCTGCTGTTTTTAATGGAACTACCGGTTCTGTTATCGGGCTTGTACAGGGAAATGAAAAATTGAGTCCGGAAACTCAAAGAGAACTGGAAATGGGATTTGACCTTGGTATTCTTAAAAACAGGTTTTCTGCAGAATTTACTTATTACCGTAAAAAAGTGGAAGACCTTCTTTTGAATGTACAAATTCCTTCTTCTTCCGGTTTTACAACTGCATGGAAAAATGTAGCCACGATTCACAATAACGGATTTGATATAGGATTGAATGCAGTTCCCATCAGCAATACTGATTGGAAATGGACATCACAGATCAATTTCTGGAAAAACAAAGCTGAAGTGGTAGAGCTAAAAGTGCCTGCCTTTAATACAGGTGCGTTTGGCGCCACACTCGGCACTTACCGGATTCAAAAAGGAAAGAGCCCGACACAGATTGTAGGTATTGCAGGTCCCGGCGACAAAGTGGATCCATCATCTGGCCTCGGAGTTTTTGGAGATGCAGAACCTGATTTTCAAATGTCATTTGTTGAGAATTTAAAATATAAAAGATGGGAATTTTCAGTATTGATGCATTGGAAACAAGGGGGCGAGAATATTAACCTTTCTACTTTGCTGTCTGATATTTTCGGAACATCGCCTGATTTCGATAAAAAGTCATTGGATCCTGCCGGAGCAACGGCTAATGGTACTTTCCGGCTTAATGCACTCGGAACTACTGCCAAACCGTGGGTGGAAGATGCAGGTTATTTCAGGGTAAGGGAAATAGGCTTAAGCTATCACCTGCCCAAAGAATGGTTTAAAAATAAAGCGGAAGTGAAAATAGGTTTCTCAGGCCGTAACCTGATCAACAAATTCAAGTACAACAGTTACGATCCTGAAGTGAGCAACTTTGGCGCCAATGCAATTTCAAGCAATGTGGAAGTAACACCCTTCCCCTCTGCCAAAAGTTACAACTTTGACATCACCGTTAATTTTTAAGCGAGCATAAAACATTCTTCATCTGATAAAATGAAATATATGAAACACAAATATCAAACTATAAAAAAGATAGCAGTCATCACAACGATGCCGTTAGTTTTACTGTGGTCATCCTGCAAAGTGGAGCCTATAAAAGATCCGAATAACCCGGGGCTGGGTCCCATTTCAAGTAATCCAACGTTAGGCGAAATTCAAAACCTGGTAACCGGCACCGAATCTGCCATGCGGGATGCTATGGCTTTCTATTGGGATGATGTGGGAGTGATTGGCCGTGAGTTTTACCGATTCTCAACTTCTGACCCGCGGTTCACATCAGACTTGCTGGGAAAAGGAACTGCAACGCTGGATAATAATACTTTTTATACTACCAATCCTTTTTCGGCCAGATACCGGGTGGTAAAAAATACCAATATTCTGTTAAGCGGTTTAACCAATACTTCTGCCAGCATAACTGCAGCACAAAAAACAGTGGGTAAAGCCTATGCAACTACCATCCAGGCGCATGAGCTGCTGATGGTATTGAACCTTCAGTATGATAATGGCATTCGTGTAGATGTTGCTAATCCCGATGCATTGGGCCCGTTTCTTTCAAGGGCGCAATCACTGGATGCTATTCTTGGCTTATTGAATAGTGCCTATACCGATCTTAATGCTAATGCTGCAACAGGTTTTCCGTTTAATGCTACGCTGTTTGGAAACACTGCAGGAGATTTTGCCAAATTCAACCGTGCACTGGCCGCAAGAGTATATATCTATAAAAGCGACTGGAGCTCGGCGCTTACCGCATTGGCCAATTCATTCTTTAATATCAACGGTAGCCTGACCAACGGTGCCTATTATACTTATTCTGCTGCGGGTGGCGACCAGCTTAACCCGATGTTCTTTCCGCCAAACAACAGCGGTGAAACAAGGGTGGCTCAACCTTTATTCATTTCACAGGCAGAGGCTGGCGATACCCGCTTGGGTAAGACTCCTATACGGACATCTTCCACAACCCAGGATGGATTGACCAGTAACTATGATTTTTTTGTTTACAGCAGCAATACCGCCAGCATACCCATCATCCGCAATGAAGAATTATTATTGATCTATGCTGAAGCCAATGCCCAGTTGGGAGGCGGCGCTAATTTAACTAACGCTGTAACTGCATTAAACAAGATCCGCAATGCCGCTGGTCTCCCCAATTACAGTGGCGCAGTAACACAACCTGCATTGATAACTGAAATGCTGAAGCAAAGAAGGTATTCATTGTATGGTGAAGGACACCGTTGGATTGATATGCGCAGGTACAACCTGCTGAATACTTTGCCGATTGACCGTGCAGGTGATGATGTGTGGGTACAATTCCCCAGACCGGCAAATGAATAAAAATTTGTAAACCATTTTAAAGAACCTCTCCTTAGCGGGGAGGTTTTTTGTTTAGAATCAATGATCCGGTTATCCTGAATGAGCAGGATTTTGCTTAACTTGTCTCGCTGTTTTCATTGTGATTTTTCAAGAAACAACTACACCCTGTTATGAGACTGAAACTGATGAGGCTTATTGTAACAATTGGCTGTTTTGTTTTTTTATCCGGCACCCTCACAGCGCAAAACTGTATTCCTACCAATATAAATGGTGCTGTAATCAACCTGGTTTGTAACCAGGCCTGCTCCACTTTAGTTTTTCAGATACCGCATTTAAAATCAACTTCTGATTATACATTAGTTTCAGTTCTTTATTCCCCATATCCTTATGTTACAGCGACGGGAACTGAGGATCCGATAATTTATAATGATGATCAATACGGCGCTTTATTTAATTTACCATTTACCTTTTGTTTTTATGGCAGTCTCTATACAAGTGCTGTTGTTGGTTCAAATGGGATAATGACTTTTGATCCTGCAAATGCAAGTTGTGCCAATGCATGGCCAATTACTACAACTATTCCTTATGCCGGGGGATCACCATGCAATGCCGGTACTACCTATTATCCGAGGGCATCAATAATGGGGGCTTATTCGGATTTGGATCCCAGGACAATTGCAAGTCCAGGTGACAGGAAAATCCAATGGGAGGTTATTGGGACAGCGCCTTGCAGGAAATTTGTTGTAAGCTATTATCATATCGGCGTATACGGTAACACATGTGGATTTATTACACCTAATACTTTCCAGATGGTTATGCATGAATCAACCGGTATAGTTGAAGTTTTTATTGAACAAAAAGCCTGCCTTTCCACTACAAATGGCGGAGCGGCTATTTTGGGTATTCAAAACTGGTTTCAAAATTTAGCAATAGCTGCTCCTGGAAAAAACAATACAGTTTGGAGTGAAAACAATACAGGCTATCGTTTTATTCCTTCCTCAGGTGCTTCAAGGTATGTTATATCGGAACTGTATACTTTAACTGGCACTCTTATTACTACAGCGGATACAATTACTACGACCCCAGGTTTACTTGATCTGAGATTTCTGAATGTATGCCCGCCAGCTGGTAATAATACCTATGTTGTAAAAACAACTTTTTCTGCCTGCGAAAATCCGGCCAGCCTGCTTATCAGTTATGATACCATAACTATAAACAGGATCAATGTAACTGTACTGGCGAATGTAACATCATCTGACCCATCATGCAGTGGCGCTACTAATGGCACTATTACGGTTTCACCAACAAACGGCACAGGACCATATACCTTTTCATTGGATGGCGGCGCCCCGCAGCCCGGCCCTGTTCCGTTTACATTTAATAATGTTCCGCCGGGTAATCATAATGTATTAATTACAGATGCTAACGGCTGTGTCAGCAATATTATATCTGTTGTAATAGGACCTGGCCCTGTACTTACAACTACTGTAACAACTACTGATGTTTTGTGCAATGGAGGATCAACCGGAATAATCACCGTTACCCAACCAACAATTGGCAATCCGCCTTATGAATATTCTTTGGATGGAGTAACCTGGCAAGCCAGCAATATATTTAATGGTCTTGCTGCGGGAATTTATACTGTTTATTACCGTGAAGGCAATGGATGCCAGGGTTCGCAACCAGTCACTATTAACGAACCCGCTGCAATGACAGCAACAACATCTAATACGCCTGCGGTTTGTAATGGACAAAGTAATGGCATCATCAATGTTTCATCGGCCGGGGGTGTTACACCTTATCAATATTCGATTGATGGCGGCATCAACTGGCAGGCCAGCAATATATTTAATGTAGCAGCAGGTAACTATACAGTAACTATCAGAGATGGGAATAACTGCACTATTACAAGACCTGTAACTGTTACACAGCCGGCAGTATTGACAGCGAATTCTGTGAACAGTAATGCCACTTGTGATGGAGGCAGCGATGGTATCATCAATGTTACCGCTAACGGGGGCAATACATCATACCAGTATTCAATTGACGGAGTTAATTTTCAAGCCTCCAATATATTTAATGTAGCCCCGGGCAATTATACGGTTACTGTAAAAGACAATCTTGGTTGTACCGCTACATTTAATACAACTGTTGGCCTTACCAGCAATCTTTTGGTTACAGCTCAAACTGACAGGACAATTTGCGAAGGTTCGTCTGTACAATTGCAGTTAAATTCAAATGCCACTGTGTATGCATGGGCTCCGGCTACCGGTTTAAGCAGCACCAGTATAGCAAATCCTGTTGCAAGTCCCACGGTTACCACTCAATATATTGTAACAGCTACATTGGCTCGCTGTAGCGCCAATGATACAGTAATTGTAAATGTAAATGCAGCGCCAATTCCTGATGCAGGAGCCGATGGGTTTATTTGTTATGGACAAACATACCAGTTGCAGGCATCCGGTGGCACACAATACAGTTGGACCCCTTCCACATATCTCAGCAACGCTTCAGTTCCTAACCCGGTAGTTAGTCCTTCCCGGACTATAACATATACTTTATCCGTCAATGATGCCAATGGTTGTCCTTCACTTGTTACCGATATAGTAACAGTAGATGTGACGCCGCCGATTAAAGTATCCACTTTTCCTTACGATACGATTGGCTATCCCGGAGACCAGTTCCAGTTACTGGCTACCTCCACTGCCAATATTTATACATGGACGCCGGCTATTGGTTTGACAGATCCAACTATTCCTGATCCTGTGGTAACTGTTGGCGCCATCGGGATTGATGTGCTGTACCAGGTCATCGCTTCCACAGCTGCCGGATGTAAAGGCGAAGGGTATGTACGGGTAAAAGTGTATAAAGGCCCGGATATTTATGTGGCCACCGGCTTTACTCCAAATAACGACGGCATGAATGATAAATTCATTCCTTTCCCTGTCGGTATTAAAAAACTCAACTATTTCAAAGTGTTCAACCGGTGGGGACAGATGGTTTATTCCACCACAGTTCTGAATGAAGGATGGGATGGAAGATTTGGCGGCAAAGAACAGGCAAGCGGAGTATATGTATGGATGCTGCAGGGGATTACCAAAGACGATAAAATAATTACCAAGCAAGGAACAGTAGTACTGATTCGATGAGGAGTTGAAAAGACGAATTGGATATTCTTATTTGAGAATAAAATTATTAATGTGTTCTCTTTCCATTAAGCCTTAGGCGAGACTATCTTGCCATCAAAAAATTTACTTTTGAACATACAGTCTCTTTTATTTTCCGCTTTGTCCTGCTTACTTTATTTTTACGGCTCTATGCTTAATGTGTCAACCCATTAAACTTATCAACTAACAAATGGTAGATGTAATACTTGGCCTCCAGTGGGGCGATGAGGGAAAAGGAAAGATTGTGGACTTCTTTGCAAAAGACTATGACCTGGTTGCCAGGTTCCAGGGCGGGCCCAATGCAGGACATACGCTTTATGTAAATGATAAAAAAGTAGTCCTACACCAGATACCGTCCGGGATATTTCATGAGGGAATTATTAATCTTATTGGTAACGGGTTAGTGCTTGATCCGGTTATATTGAAAAAAGAATGTAATACGGTAGCTTCTTTTGGAGTTAACCTTTCGAAAAATCTTTTTATTGCAGAACGAACTCATCTCATCCTGCCTACACACCGGGCATTGGATAAAGCAGCGGAATTATCAAAAGGTAATCAAAAGATCGGTTCTACATTAAAAGGAATTGGCCCTGCGTATATGGATAAAACAGGCCGCAATGGATTGCGGGTTGGCGATCTGATGGATAAAAATTTTACTTCATCCTATATCAAACTGCGTTTAAAACATCAGCGGCTGCTGGATAATTACGGATTTCAGGAAGACATTGCAGTCTGGGAAGATGAGTTTTTTGAAGCAGTGGAATTATTGAAACAACTCAATATTGTAAACGGGGAATATTTTATCAATAACCACATTAAAGCAGGAAAGAAAGTGCTGGCAGAGGGGGCCCAGGGCAGTATGCTTGATATTGATTTTGGTACTTTTCCTTATGTCACTTCTTCCAATACAATTTCAGCGGGGGTATGTAGTGGTTTGGGAGTGGCCCCGCAAAAGATCAGGGATGTGATCGGCATAACAAAAGCCTATTGTACCAGGGTGGGGGAAGGGCCTTTCCCTACTGAATTGGAAAACGAGACTGGGGAAGAATTAAGGAAAAATGGTAATGAATTTGGCGCTACTACCGGGCGGCCCCGCCGTTGCGGTTGGAATGACCTGGTGGCTCTCCGCTTTGCCTGCATGATCAATGGGGTAACTAAGATTGTGATGACCAAGGCTGATGTGCTGGATGCATTTAAGGAATTAAAGCTTTGCATTGCTTATAAACTGAATGGAACTGAATTGAAAGATATCCCTTTTGAGATGGAAAAGCAGAAGCCGGAGCCTGTGTACAAAAGCTTTACCGGCTGGTACCAGCCTACCAGTGCAGCGAAATTATATTCTAATTTGCCTGATACGATGAAGAACTATGTTAGTTTTATCAACGAATACCTTGGAGTTAATATACATTTTATTTCAAACGGCCCGGGCCGGGAGCAGATCATTCAGGTAATTTAGTGGGGATATTAAGACTCAAAAAATTATTTTAAAAATTTGGCGGTTTAAAAACTTCGCTGAAATTTTACACTTACAACCCGTTAGACTATGACGTCAAAACCTGATAAGGAAAAAAAATCCGCTGCGAAAACTAATGCGGTACCTGGTAAACAAACGGCTAAAAAAAATTCTTCCAAGCCCAAAAAGCAACTGGACGATGATGACGATGATGAACTGGAGGAGGATGACAAGGAAGTAACTTCCAAAAAGGGGAGTAAAGCCGCTGTAACTTTAAGAAAAAGTAAAAATGAAGATGATGACGTAGAAGAGGATGTATTAGATGAGTGGGAAAAACCCGTAGAAGAAGAGGAATGGGATCCTGATTTTGAGGAATTTGATATCCCCAAATCAAAATTGAAAAAAGGAGGCGCCGGTAAAAAAGATGAAGAGGATGATTTTAAATTTGAAGATGATGAATTCAAAGATCTTTTCGGGGATAAGACTTTTGATGATGACGATGATGATGACGATTTTTAACTGAGCATATACGTTTCTTTACATTGAGTAACACAACCCTTACTAACTGCAGCTTTACAATCAGTGATTTTAAGGTGATGAAGGAAAAAGTGTTGAACTGGGCACAACGGTTCACCACTTTTTGTTTTTTAGATAATCACCAGTACCAGACAGAACCGCATACGATGGAATGCCTGCTGGCTGCCGGGGTAAAAAGAAAGATCAGCTGCAGTGCAGGCAATGCGTTGGAGCAATTACAACGATTCATTGATTCAGGCAACAACTGGCTGTTTGGTCATTTTGGATATGACCTGAAAAATGAGATCGAACAGGTTTCATCATCTCATCCTGACCGGGTTCAATTTCCCGATCTTTTTTTCTTTGAACCGGAAATTGTAATCCGGCTGAATGAAAAAGAGGTCATCATTGAAGCGGAGGAACCGGAAAAAATTTTTGCCAATGTGTCTGATACCTCACAGGTATCTGACACATCTGTTGCTAAACCAATTTTAATCCAAAACCGGGTATCGCAGCAGCAATACATTTCTATTATTGAAAAATTAAAATATCACATTCTACGGGGCGATTGTTACGAGATCAATTTTTGCCAGGAGTTCTTTGCAAAGGATGCAGTTATTGATCCTGTTGCTATCTACAAAAAACTCAGCGCTGTTTCACCTAACCCGTTTTCTGCTTTGTACAGGGTAAATGATCAATGGCTTGTTTGCGCCAGCCCGGAACGGTTTCTGAAAAAACAGGGAACTAAAATTTTATCGCAACCAATAAAAGGAACATCTAAACGCATCAGTGAGGATAGTAAACGGGATGAGTTAAGTAAAGAAGAATTGTGGCACAGCGCCAAAGACCGTTCGGAAAATGTGATGGTAGTGGACCTGGTGAGGAATGACCTGGCAAAAGTTTGCGAAGAAGGAACAGTGAAAGTGGAGGAACTCTACGGCATTTATTCTTTTCCGCAGGTACACCAGATGATCTCCACGGTCAGCGGGCAGCTGAAAGAAAATATTTCTTTCACTGAGATCATCAAAGCTACTTTCCCAATGGGGTCCATGACAGGTGCTCCTAAAAAAAGAGTAATGGAATTGATTGAACAATACGAAAAAACAAAGAGAGGAATTTTTTCCGGCGCTGTGGGATATATTTCTCCCGCCTCACCCCTTAATCCCCTCTCCAAATGGAGAGGGGAAAAGGGGAAAGGGGTTGTTTGGGGTGAGGCTGATTTTGATTTCAATGTAGTGATACGAAGCATCATGTACAATGCCTCATCAAAGTATCTTTCTTTTCAAGCCGGTTCGGCGATTACTTTTTACAGCGACCCTGAGAAGGAGTGGGAGGAATGTTTGCTGAAGGCGGAAGCGATAAAGAAGGTGTTGAGTAATCAATGATATTTTTTCAAGCTTGTCGACGATTGTTTGAACCCCGGGGGTT
>JAHEZF010000168.1 GCA_023251215.1 Sphingobacteriales bacterium
GCACCAGGAAATCTTTTGCTGACAGATCATTGATAATTTTTATTGAAGGCGCTGATTCATCACGGAGTATTCAAATGATAAATACAGATGGCCAGGGGTATTTCAGGGAAGATTCATTGATATTTTTTGATATGGCCCACATATTATTCAAAGATATAAGGGGAAGAAAAAGCGACCAGCTTGAAGTAAAGATGGCTGCTGATTCACTGACAAAACCTTATTTTATTCCTGCTATAGAGAAACTGCCATTTACGATCAGTGATACAACGGTTGCCGGAAAATTGGCTTATGATTATAACGCTATATTAAAAGCCAGCGGATTGATGCTGAAGAATGTGACAATAAGAGTAAGGAAGAAAACCCCCGTGCAGGAACTGGAAGAAAGATATGCCAGTGGACTGTTCTCTGGTTTTACAGAAAGGACCATTGATCTTGTAAATACAAACGAAGTTATCAATGAGCGGAATATTTTTGAGTATTTAAAATGGAGAGTTCCGGGTTTGAATGTGACCAACGATGGATTTGATTATAGAATAACGTACAGGCAAGGTGTATCGCTTAGTTCAATGGGTTCGCAAGGAATGGCACTCTACCTTGACGAAATTGAAACAGATGCTTCTTTCATTTCTACAATTCCTGCCAATCAGGTAGCGATGGTAAAAGTATTCAGCAGTTTTGTAGGTGCAGTCGGAAATGGGCAGGGAGGAGCATTAGCGATCTACACCAAAAAAGGAACTGATTTATACAACTCAACTTCAACAGCCGACAAAATAACATACAGGGGTTATTCAATCATCAAAGAATTTTATTCACCGGACTATTCGGTTAATTCAAAAGCTGATGATAAAATTGATCATCGTATCACCCTTCACTGGATGCCGGATATATTAGTCAGTGATGTTAATGCAAAGATTCCGGTTGTCTTTTATAATAACAACCGGACAAAACATTTCAAGATTGTTGTAGAAGGAATGACCAACGATGGGAAAATGGTTTGTATTGAAAAGATCATTGATGACGATTTGCCGAAAAAGGCATTTTAATACTGACCATCACCAGTAACAAGAAAAAAGCCCCTCATTCTTACGGGAACTACGGGGCCTAGGTTTTTCAACCTTGAGTTAATCATTGTTTCGGAAAGTTAGGGTCCGCTTTTACTTCGTTGATCTGTTGGGTATGGCGGTTACTGTGAGAAGCCATCATCAGGCAAAGCTGATAGCAATCAAGCATACCAAATGGCATTTGGGCTACATGGTTGCGCAAATCTTCTGTGGTTGATTTCATATATTTAATATGTTCGGCTCTTCGGGTTTTAAAGGCATCCAATGCTTCGTCTAAAGATTTATAGGGAGTGTTTTTTGGTTCAAATGCTTCCTGTGTTTTTACTTTAAAACTCCTGTCTTCCATCATTTTGATCAATTGTTCATCGTTCATTTTTATCTCAGAACGTTTCTCCGGGTTAGCAGGAGCTTTCATGGTAGCTTCCATCATATCCCACAGGTTCTTTTCTGAGATGGCGATATGATAAACACATTCTTTAACTGACCAGTGATCGGGTGCTGCTTTGAAATTGAGTTGAGCTTCGGACAAGCCTTTTACACTTTTGAATACGTCGGCCTTGGTATCCTTCATAATGCTTACCGCCGATTTTCTTTCTTTTTTGGTAAGGGATATAGTGTTGAGAGTTCCTGCCAGGCCAGTAATCACCAATAATGTTAGCAGGAGGCGGCCTTTAGTTCTTTTCAACATAGTATTTTTTTTATGAGTTTAAGGATATGCAGCTATCCAAAGGGTGGGAAAGGAGGTGAGAAGATACAAAAGGATTTGAAACCGCCAAAGAAAGTTTTTGCACCTAAAGGGTTCAAAGCAAAGACAGCGTAACTTTCCTGCATGAAAATCAGTGAAATAATTTCTTTTCTTGAATCTGTTGCTCACCCTTCTTTACAGGAACATTATGATAATGCCGGTCTTATTGTTGGTGATGCCGGTACGGAGTGTAGTGGCATTGTCTGTGCATTGGATGCCACGGAAGAAGTTGTGAAAGAAGCTGTTTCAAAAAAATTGAATCTTATAATAGCACATCATCCGATCATTTTTAGCGGATTAAAAAAGATAAATGAAAAGAACTATGCAGAGAAAGCTGTAATTACTGCTATAAAAAATGATATTGCTATTTATGCCATTCACACCAATCTTGATAATGTGATAAACGGGGTAAACGGAAAAATAGCAGCAATGCTCGGTTTGAAAAATGTTTCTATTCTTTCACAAAAAGAAAATACACTAAAAAAGCTTTTCACATTTGTACCGGTTGATAAGGCAGAGCAGGTTCGTAATGCCATTTTTGCGGCCGGCGGTGGATATATTGGTAATTACAGTGAATGTAGTTTCAATGCAGAACGTACAGGCACATTCAAAGCAGGCGATGAAACAGCTCCATATGTTGGCGGGGTTGGTAAACAACATCAGGAGAAAGAAATAAAAATTGAAGTAATTTTTCCGGCTTTTCTTGAATCTAAAATTATTGCCGCCATGAAAGCAGCTCACCCGTATGAAGAAGTAGCTTATGATGTGCTGAATCTTTCCAATACTCACCAGGGTATTGGCAGCGGTGTGATTGGAGAATTATCTATCCCGATGGATGAAATAAGTTTTCTCACACAGGTTAAAAAAATTTCTGATGTGCCAGTCATCCGTCATACAAAGTTGTTGGGAAAGCCGGTCAGGAAAGTGGCTCTTTGCGGGGGCGCCGGAAGTTTCCTCGTTCCCAGGGCTTTGGCTTCGGGGGCTGATGTTTATATTACTGCGGATATGAAATATCATGAATTTTTTGATGCCAACGAAAGGATGCTGATCGCCGATATCGGGCATTATGAGAGCGAACAATTCACTATTGATCTTTTGAAGGAAATTTTAGAGAAAAAATTCCCTAACTTTGCCATCCTTAAAACAGAAGTAATAACCAACCCGGTGCGGTACTTTTAGGATTAATGAAGGGCTGGATTGGGAAAAGTTCAATTGGGAAATTTCGAAATTTCCCAATTCCAAAATTTCAAAATAAAATTGAAACTTTACAATGGCAAACGTTAAAGAATTTTCCGTTGAAGAAAAACTGGGTTCCCTGCTTACCCTTCAGAAAATTGAAAGTAAGCTGGATGAAGTACACATCTTAAAGGGTGAACTCCCGATGGAAGTAGCTGACCTGGAAGATGAGATTCAGGGATTACATTCCCGTCAAACCCGCATAGAAGAAGAGATCAACGGGGTGACTGATTTTATTGAACAGCGTAAAGCTGCTATTAAAGAAGCAGAAGGATTGATTAAGAAATATGACAAGCAAAGCAGCAATGTGAAAAATAACCGTGAGTTTGAAGCTATCAATAAAGAGATTGAGATGCAGCAACTGGAAGTAAAACTGGCCGAAAAACACATTAAAGACGCTACTGAAGAAATTTCTGAAAAAGCGGTATTACTTGAAAAAGCCAAAAAGAATGTTACAAGCAAAGAGAGTGTACTGGCAACCAAAAAAGGTGAGTTGGAAAAAATTATAGCTGCAAATGAAAAAGAAGAAAAGCATTTTAATAAACTTGCAACTGAAGCCAAACAACATGTTGACAGCCGCCTGCTGGCCAGCTATGAAAAGATCCGCAAAAGCTACCGCAATGGCCTGGCTGTAGTACCGGTGGAAAGAGATGCCTGCGGCGGATGTTTCAATGCGATTCCTCCCCAAAAGCAAAGTGAGATCAAACAACACAAAAAAATAATGATCTGCGAGAACTGTGGCCGGATATTAGTAGATGAAGAATTGAATAATGGAGTTCTGATAAAATAATTTTTTTCCCTGCCAGCAAATTTATTTATTTCCTCCCGCCATCAGCGGGAGTTTTTTTATTTTATGACATTATTGAAATACCAGTAATTTGCAGGGAAGCAATGCTGCAAAAACTTTCCATACAGAACTACGCCATCATCGAAGAACTGGAAATTGATTTTTCCGGCAAACTCAATGTGATAACCGGGGAAACAGGCGCCGGTAAATCAATCATCGTTGGGGCATTGGGATTGATATTGGGTGAAAGAGCAGATACAACTGTACTTGTTAATAAAGAAAAGAAATGTGTGGTAGAGGGTATTTTCACTGCCGAAAGGAAAAAACAAGTCAAACAATTTCTGAAAGAACAGGAATTGGATACGGAAGAAGAACTGGTGATAAGAAGAGAAATAGCAACTAACGGCAAATCGAGGGCTTTTATTAACGATACGCCTGTTAACCTGAACCAGCTACAGGAATTAAGCTCATTGCTGGTCGATCTTCACCAGCAGTTCGATTCATTGGAATTGGGTGAAAGCAATTTTCAACGGGAAGTGCTGGATGCCCTGGCAAACAATACAACGTTATTGAATGAATATCAAATTATTTTCAGGAATTGGCAACAGGTAAAAAAAGAATGTCATGATCTGCAACAACAGAAACAGCAATTTGATAAGGAGTCTGATTACAACCAGTATCAGTTTAATGAACTGGAAGAAGCGGGGTTAAAAGAAAATGAGCTGGAGGATATTGACGCCGAATTAAAGA
>JAHEZF010000169.1 GCA_023251215.1 Sphingobacteriales bacterium
TATCATAAGGTTTTTCTTCCAGCTGGCCTTGTAGCGGGAGCTTCTATATTAAATGCTTACAGTGAAAGCATTGACCGGAAAATAAAATCAGGGGAAGAAAAATTAAGAAGGCCGGTATCGTCTGCTGATTTGGATGAAGCAAAATCAAGTCTCTGTTCACTTGCCAGAAGTTTCAATTTGCCAAACGAAATTGTAGAGAAATATTTCAGTTGCACCCTTGAAGCAGGCAATGCTGCAGTACAAAATGCGATCAACAATGCTGGTAATATGCCGGTAAACATGGAAGTGATACAAACTGCTTTGCGAAATGCTGAACAGCAGGCTGCTATTGCAGGCAACCCAACACTGAAGGAAACAGCTGGCAGTTTGTTGCAAAATGACCTGTTGAAGTTGCAAAGGGAAATGAATGATGCAAGCGAGATGTATCAAATGCTCACCAATGTTCAAAAAGTTTTGAACGATGCTGCCAAAACAGCGATTCAGAATATGCGGGATGGTGGGAGTACCCTGAATAAGTCGCAGGCAGTTGATAAAGTAAATGACCTGGTTGGTTTCCTTGATCCTTTTCAAAAAGCACTTTTTATTCATCCATTACACCAGACTCAAATCCTTGATGCGCTTCAGGCAAAGCAACTTTCAGGGAATAAGTATTCCCTGCAGGCAACTTCCCCTGAAGGAAAAACTGTACCGTGTGAAGTATCTCTGGTACCTCTTGAATCAAAAGAAACCATGTATCATCTTTCCGAAATAGTTGCTAATAAAGTATTGTGCTTACAGGACAAACAAGACCCTGACGATAAACCCCGGTTTATTGGGGAGCTTACTGTTGAAGTTACTACATACAGATTTTACGATAAAGCCGAATGTAAACTTTTAATTAAAGGCCACATCTCCGATTGTGAACAGGATGGGTTGTATGAAAAAGATGCAAGGACAGGAGAACTGAAGTGGGTTAAATTAGACCGATACCGTAAATATCAATTCTTTGATCTTTATACCTGCGAAAAAGGCGAAGGGCTTTGTGTAATGAAGCTGATGCTTAGTAATCTGAAATTCATTTATGATGACAAAGAATGTAAAATGCCTGTGCATGTAGAAAGAGGGTATAACTGGAACTGCGGCTGGATGAATCTGGGAAAATAGAATTTGAAAATCTTGAGTTGATTTTCTTTTAATAAACCGGGAGAATAGTCATAGAAAGATTAATAACTTTATACAAAAGTAATGCTATGAGAAAGTTGCCTCTTTTCTCCGCTGTGCTCTCATTATTTCTGTTTGCACCGGCATCAATGACCTGGGCACAAATCACAAAAACTCTTAATGGGACAGTCCGTTATGAATCGGGCATGTCTAAAACAACTTTTACAACCCCCAAGGGAGACGTTGTAGTACACTTGCCACAAGATATGTCGGGTAAAATGCTTACCGGAACTGTAAGTGTAGAACCAACCGGTAAAACTGAAAAAGAAAAGAAGAGAAACCTGAATGATCTGTTGCGGTATGTAGTAAATCTCGGAGGACAGAAAATTCCTTTATCAGAAACGCCGCAAACTTTTGATTGGCTGGTACATCAGGACAGGCAATTGAGAACACCGATGGAATTACTGAATGCGTCAGGAGCAAAATTGGGTGAAGTGAGTTTACCGCCTGTTCTTTCACCGCCGGCAATTATCTCCGGCAACGCCCCCCGGTTATCCACTCCTTCTACTATCTTAATAAAGGGAGATGCCTTGAATGTCTATACTAATCAGCAGTTCTCTCCGGGAGAAAAATTTGTAGTTGTCGATTCAAAAGGGCAGACTCTTACCCTAAAGCCAATTTGTCTTTCCTCACAACAGGCTGTTATCGGGCTGCCTGATAATATAGCCCCCGGTGAGCTTACTGTAAGAGAAGAAGTATGGAACCAGGCAGTAACCTCGTATGATCTGTCAAATGCGAAATTGAATCTTGTTGATCTTAATATAAGCAGCCCAAAAACTAATCTAAAGCCAGGTGAGCGATCAGAAGTAATACTTGCTATCGTAACCAATGATAAAGGTGAATGGGTGAGCCCTGATCTTGAGGATATACTAAATACACCTTTAATGCGGATCGATCTCAGAAATCTTGATCCGCAAACGGTAACTATGCAAGCAGGAAATCTTCAAAGAGTTTCGCCTTCACAGCAAATATCGCCTGGGGTTTTTCAGATCAGGAGAGATATAACAGCTAGTACAGTAGGGGATTTTTCTGTCAGTGCCACATTACATGTAAACTATGCGATATCGAATGATCCATTCCAGCCGCAAATGAATGTGCTTCAATCTGCAGCTGATTTTAATAATTGGGCAGAAGCATTGAAAAAAGATTTAAAACAATTTACAATGGGCAGCTCAAACATTACAGAAGATCCAATGTTTGATGAAATGATTAAAGCTAATGCTCAAAGGGCTATTGATAATCTGCCTGTTTGTACTGATCCAAATAATTTGAATGAATGTAAAGCTGTCGCTTCAACATTACTGCGGCCATTGAATATTCCTAAAGGAGCTGCCATCAGTTGGCTCAGCAGCTATGAAGCTTATAAAGCAGCTACGAAATCTCTCGACAATAATTTACTAAAATGGGAGCCTGCTGAATTCGATGCTACCAAGGCTGAGTTGATTGACTATGATGTAGTAAAAAATGGGGTGGAATTCATTAACAGGACAGGAGCTCAGTTGAAAGACCCTTCTTTGCAAACACAGTGCAGTGATGTTCAGCAATTAATTGACAATATTCAAACGGGCACTGAAACAAAAGAAAATTTGCAGGAACTGAGAAACAAGCTGAATGCATTAATGACGAAAGCTGATATGAAGATAAAAACGGATGAAGAAATTATTATTAAAACAGGGATGAAAGATCTTGTAATGTCATCGTTGCAACTGCCATCCCTTGCTCCGCCGGGCAGGGTACATCCTTATAATGACCTGATTGCAATATTTGATCCGTTTCGCAAAACCCTTTTTTATCAGCAGGATTACCGTACTCAGGTATTTGAAAAAATGCAGCCTCGTCTTCGTTCTGATGGTAAATACGATGTAACTGTTATGTCCATAAATCGGAAACCCATACAAATGGCTATTGACATTGTTACAGCCCCTCCCAATGTTTTATTTGATGTGGCTAAAAAAGATTCAACTAAAAAATACGATAAATACGGCTTTGAATCAACCGGTGAATTGATCATGGAAAAATGGGATACTACTTCCTCAACATGGTATCGTTTTTATAAAAATGCAAAGTGCAAACGTTGGAAGGAACCAAGCGATGGAGTATGCTCTCCTGATTTCATAATTGATTCAACAGGTAAGGTTGTTGAAACAGGAAAATTTCACAAGACCGCCACTACCGGAGAGTCCCATTGTTATAAAGGCACTGAATTCTGTACAGAAATGTATATCGTTGCGATCATAGAATATCTTTACGACGATGCAAATTGTAAAAGGCTTATAAAGGTTAAAACCTATGGAGGCTGGTCTTGCGAATGAAATAATTCCTAATTTCAGGTAATCAATTTATCCAAAGCACAGTTTATGAGAATAGGCCGCCTTCTCTCTGTGCTCTCATTATTCCTGCTTATACCCGCATCAATAATCTGGGCGCAAACCATTACAACTCAAAAGGGATTAACAATTGCTGTTTTCAACACTTCAAGCGGCAAAATAAAAATTTATTTTCCTGATGATATCCGGCCGGGTGATCAAATATCCGGAACTGTTGTTGCCGAACCGGTTGGAAAAAATGCAAAGCAGATTGAAAAAAATTTATCAGCATTAACAAAATACAGTGTAAGTGTTGATGGAAACAAAATCATTGTTCCGCCTAAGCCGGAAACTTTTAAATGGCTGGTACACCAGGACCGTCAACTTACTTCACCGGTAGAATTATTACATGTCAGCGGTTATAAAGCCGGTGAACTTACTTTAAAATTTAATCAAACACCTGTCATTGCTACTGCTCCTCAAAACTGCATCATCCCTTCACATGCAATGACGGGTTCACCCATCAGGATCCAGGGACCCTTTGATGGTGATGCAGCCACAACTCAATGCACTTTAAATAATCAACCGCTTCAAATTCTTGCTGAGTCACCTCGTCGGTGCTTTGCGCAATACCCGGAAAATGCAAACGGATTACAAGCATTAAGTATAACAGAAAATAACGGAACAAGGCTCCATTCATGCGGGCAGCAGGTTTCATCTGTACAGATGAACGTACTATCCGGTAAATTGAACTTGCTAAAAGGAGAAAGAACTTACATTGATGTAAATATCACGGGTCTTCAGAATTTGCCTGATACTGCACTGCTTACACTTAACAACATTACCAGGGGTGTGGTAACAATGCAGCCTTCCAATAATATTGCTATTCCTCTGGCGCCGGATAGTGTAGGAACCGGAACCTTTAATAAAAGATTCGATATTCAAAGTATCAGAACCGGGAGTTTTATTGTCAATGTCAATCTTGATCTGCCGGAAACTTCTGCAGGCAACACAGGCACAAAACCAGGTGGCACACAAAAATCATGTGAATGTATTGCC
>JAHEZF010000025.1 GCA_023251215.1 Sphingobacteriales bacterium
CCTTAAATGATTTGCAAAAGTCAGGTAGAAGAATAAAAACGATTTTATTAATTATCTCTGAATTTGGTGTTATGGAAACCATGAAAGTGATTACAAAAATTCAGAATCTAAAAGCCCCTTTAGGGGTCGGGGTATTATGAATAAGTACTGGCGAAGTTTCGGAGAAGTAAATGACCCGGAGAATTTTAAAAATCATTCGCAGGATGAGTTCCGTGAAGAGCTGCCCTTTGAAGGATTTGATGATAAAAGACTGATTGATGCCAAAGCTCCCCGCAGGGATTTTTTGAAATATCTCGGTTTCAGTACTGCAGCAGCTACGCTGGCGGCCAGTTGTAAAATTCCTGTACGGAAAGCTATTCCTTATGCCAACAAACCGGAGAACCTTATTCCGGGTGTGGCTAAATATTATGCAACTACTTATGTGCAGGATGGCGATGTAATTCCTGTTGTTGCCAAAGTAAGGGATGGCCGCCCGATCAAAATTGACGGCAATGATCTTTGTTCTTTTACTGGTGGAGGCACTTCTGCAAGAACACAGGCTTCTGTACTTGACCTGTACGATATGTACCGGTTAAAATTTCCCCAGCAAAAAACAAAAGAAGGCAAATGGGAAGAGGTTCCCACTTTTGAACAGTTTGATAAATTGATTGCTGATGCAATGACAGCTTTAAATGGCCTGCCGGTTGTATTACTCACAGGCACTATTGTTTCTCCTTCCACTCAACAAATCATTTCAGAGTTTCTTTTAAAATATCCCGGCAGCAAACATGTGCAGTACGATGCAGTATCTTATAGCGGTATGTTGCTGGCAAATGAAGCCAGCGGTTTTGACAGAAAATTACCCAACTATAAATTTGATGCAGCCAAAGTAATAGTAAGCCTTGGCGCAGATTTTTTGGGAACATGGCTCAGCCCGGTTGAGTTTGCCCGCGGTTATTCAAAAGGTCGCAAGATAGATGAGAAGAATCCGCAGATGAGCAAACACTACCAGTTTGAAAGCCATCTGAGCATGACCGGTGCGAATGCAGATGAACGATTTACTCATCGTCCTTCCGAGACAGGATCAGTTGTATTAGCCTTGGCTGCGGCCTTAGGAATAAGCGGTGTTTCTGCATCTGTTATTGCAGATGATAAATTGAAAAAAGGAATTGAAAAAGTTGCTGCTGACCTTAAATCTCACAATGGCGAAGCTCTTGTAGTTTGTGGTAGCAATGATGTAAATGTGCAGATGATTGTAAATGCTATCAATAATGCAATCGGCGCTTATGGTAAAACTATTGACTGGACTACGCCGGTTAACTATCGCCAGGGAATTGATAAGGATATGCATGACCTGGTAGAACAGATGGATGCCGGTCAGGTTGGCGCTTTATTAATTTATGCAGCCAACCCTGCATATAATTATCATGATACTGATAAATTCAAATCGGCAATTAAAAAAGTAAAACTTGCCGTTTCATTCAACAGGAAAATGAATGAAACAACCGAACTATGCCATTTTAGTATTCCTGATCATCACTACCTCGAAAGCTGGGGTGATGCAGAACCCAAAATTGGATACAGCTGTTTCATGCAGCCCACTATTTATCCTTTATTCAAAACCCGTCCCTTCCAGACTTCTTTATTAAGATGGAGCGGTAACAATATTGACTACGAAACTTATTTTAAAAATTACTGGACCAATAAACTGGGTTCACCCGATGCATTTGATAAAGCGTTACAGGATGGTATTCTTCAATCATCTCAGGCCTTTGCAGGTTCAGGTTCGTATAATAGCAATGCGGTTAATGATGCCGTGTCAGCAATTGGTTCTGCTAAAAAGGGAAGCGGAGCGGAACTGCTGATCTATCAAAAAGTTTCTATTGGCACCGGTTCACAGGCAGGCAATCCATGGTTACAGGAACTGCCCGACCCCATTTCCAAAGCCACATGGGACAATTATGCGATGATCTCCGTATCAAAAGCAAAAGAGCTCGGTATTAAACTGGACATGGATTATGAATATTATCCTGAGAAACCAGTTATCAAATTAACGATAGGAAAAAATGAAGTGGAATTACCGGTATTGGTTATTCCGGGCATGAATGCAGACACCATTGCTGTTGCTGTAGGGTATGGAAGAAGTGCGGGTTTGGGTAAAGCTTCTGAAGGAGTTGGCAAGAATGCCTATCTATATACATCGTTCAATGGTACTACTGTTGACTATCATGTTACCGGTATAGCAGCGGCCAATCTGAACAAAACATATAAACTTGCCCAGACACAAAAACACAATTCGTACGAAGGCCGTGTAGAAGTTGTAAGAGAAACATCGCTGGCTACTTTTAAAAAAGAGCCCAACACAATTCCCGAATACCGGGATGAACTGGTAAAAGACTTTGCCAAAAGCACAGGTGATTTTCGCAAAGAAGGTACACTGTACCCCGAACATGATCAACCCGGCATTAAATGGGGAATGAGCATTGACATGAATAGTTGTGTAGCCTGCGGCGCCTGTGTGGTGGCCTGCCATGCAGAAAACAATGTTCCGGTAGTTGGGAAAAGAGAAGTGCTTCGCTATCATGATATGCACTGGCTGCGCATTGACCGTTATTTTGTAAGTGATGAAAAAAACCCGGATGATCTGAAAGGCGTTGTTTTCCAGCCAATGCTTTGCCAGCATTGTGATAATGCGCCTTGTGAAAATGTTTGCCCCGTTGCTGCTACCACCCACAGCAGCGAAGGCATTAATCAAATGGTTTATAACCGTTGTATCGGTACAAGATTTTGTGCACAAAACTGTCCCTTCAAAGTGCGGCGGTTTAACTGGGCTGATTATACCGGCGCTGATAGCTTCCCCAATAACCAGGATCAAAAACTGATTGGGAAACTGGATGATGTGATATTCCAGATGAATGATGACCTGACAAGAATGGTATTAAATCCCGATGTTACAGTTCGCAGCCGGGGTGTGATGGAAAAATGTACATTCTGCATGCAAAAACTACAGGCAGCCAAGTTAGATGCAAAAAAAGAAAACCGGATATTGAAAGATGGGGATGCCAAAACGGCTTGCCAAACCGCATGCCCTACCAATGCTATTGTGTTTGGCAATGCACACGATAAACAAAGCATGCTGACCAAAGTACGGAACGATAATCCGCAGCGCAGTTTTTATGTGCTGGAACAATTGCATGTGCTTCCCAATATAACTTACCTGGCTAAAGTGAGAAATACGGAGGAAGTAATAGAAAGCGGCAAGCATGAAGTAACAGAGGGAAAAGAAACAATGCCGGCAGCAACAAAACCGGAAGAAACACATTAAGAATATTGATTACGGAAGAAAGAAAGGATTTGTGATTTGGAATTTATTATTTGTCCCGAAGGGATTCCTTCGGAAAAATTTTTATAATTTTTTATGGCATTACTCAGATACGAATCACAGGTTAGACCAGCGCTGGTTGAAGGCGATAAAGAATATCACCAGGTAACGGAAGATATCTGCAGGCCGGTAGAGGCAAAACCAGGTAAATTATGGTGGATCGGGTTTCTTATTTCAGTAGCGGTACTTGCCTTTGGTATTTTGTCCGTAACCATGGAGGTTATTTATGGTACAGGACAATGGAACCTTAACAAAACAGTAGGTTGGGGATGGGATATCACCAATTTTGTGTGGTGGATCGGTATTGGTCATGCCGGAACCCTGATCTCGGCAATCCTGTTATTATTCCGCCAGGGTTGGAGAACGGGTGTGAACCGTGCTGCTGAAGCAATGACCATTTTTGCAGTAATGTGTGCAGGCCAGTTTCCCATCTGGCACATGGGCCGTGTATGGGTTGCTTTCTTCACACTTCCGTATCCTAATACAAGGGGCCCGTTATGGGTGAATTTTAATTCGCCACTACTTTGGGATATATTTGCGATCTCAACTTATTTTACTGTATCAGTTTTATTCTGGTATACTGGTTTATTGCCGGATCTCGCTACACTGCGTGACAGGGCAAAAAGAAAATGGAGAAAAATGTTTTATGGTGTAGCAGCATTTGGATGGACCGGCAGCACCAAGCATTGGCAAAGACATGAAGCATTAGCATTGGTATTGGCAGGCTTAAGCACCCCGCTGGTATTATCAGTACATACTATCGTGTCTTTCGACTTCGCTACATCTGTTGTTCCGGGCTGGCATACAACCATCTTCCCGCCTTACTTTGTGGCAGGTGCTATCTTTTCCGGATTCGCCATGGTGCAAACATTGCTGGTGGTTACCAGAAAAGTTTTGGGACTGGAAGAATACATCACCATCGAACATATTGATGTGATGAATAAAATTATTGTGCTGACAGGATCTATTGTAGGTATCGCTTATCTCACTGAATTGTTCATGGCCTGGTATTCATATGCACCTTACGAATGGTTTGCCTTCAGGCAAAACCGGATAAATTTGTTCAGTCCTTATGGATGGGCATACTGGATCATGATGTTTTGTAATGTGGTGTCACCACAGGTATTCTGGATCAGGAAAATGCGAAGGAACCTGATGATCACATTTTTTATGTCCATCCTGATTAATATTGGGATGTGGTTTGAACGGTTTGTGATCATCGTTACATCTGTTTACCGGGATTATTTGCCAAGTGCCTGGAGCACTTATTACCGGCCTACCATCTGGGAGGTTGGTTTTTACATGGGAACATTCGGGTTGTTCTTTACCTGTTTTTTCCTGTTTGCTAAATTTTTCCCGGTGATAGCCCTGGCCGAGATCAAACATATTTTAAAACGAAGCGGTGGAAATTATAAAAAGAAGATGGATGAAATAGAGCATGAAAGAACTGAAGAATTTGCAGAGCAACATGGGCATGATCATGGAGCATAAGGCCAGTTGGCAGTCAGGAGTTCAGAGTCGGGAGTCAATTCCCGCTTTCCGGATACTGAATCAGAACTCAGAACTAAAATAAATATGGCGATAAAAAAATTTATAACAGGCAATTTTACCGATGAGGCAGTGCTTTTTCCCGCAGTGAAAAAAGTACGCAGGGCCGGCTATAAAATTCACGAAGTGTTCACGCCTTTCCCGATACATGGTCTGGATAAAGCGATGGGTCTTCGGGATACAAGCCTGCATACTGCCGGATTTATATATGGTATAACCGGTACCGCAACTGCTGTTGGTTTCATCACCTGGGCATTGACGATTGACTGGCAATTGAACTTTGGCGGCAAACCATTTTTCTCTTTGCCTGCATGGATACCCATTACATTTGAGCTGACGGTATTATTTGCTTCAGTCGGGATGGTGCTTACATTTTGTTACCTGTGCCAGATGGCTCCTTTTGTCAAGAAAGATCATTTCAACCTCCGCTCCACCGATGACTTGTTTGTTATAGCGCTTGAATGCACCGATAAAACCAATGAAAGTGAAGTAATGATTTTTTTACAGAGTATCGGCGCCAAAGAAGTGCAGGTTCAATATAAAGAGACCGGCTGGTGGCTGGGCCGTTATGATAAAGACAGAAAACGATTTGAGAAAAAAACAGAAACAGTTCATTAATAATTCTATAATTAACTGATGATGAAAAAAATTTTGATCATAGGAGTATGTCTGCTGATGGTAGTGTTGGTAGCAGGCTGCAGCAGGGTGCGTCGCAATACCGGCCGTACCTATATGCCCGATATGGTGTACAGCCGGGCCTATGAAACGTATGCAGCTATTCCAGAAGGATTGAAAAAAGAAGGAGCAACCTATACAGCTATGCCTGTGCAGGGAACAGTGGCACGGGGTGATCTGTTTCCTTATACTTTAAAAAATGATTCAGCAGGATATGCACAATCTGCTGCTGTAAAAAATCCCTTGCCGGCACTAAATACAAATGATTTCCTGGAAGCATCAAGACTTTTCCTGGTTAACTGCGGCATTTGTCATGGAGAAAAATTAGATGGCAATGGCCCGCTTTTTAAAAGCGGGGTCTATCCGCTTAAGCCTGCAACATTGGTCGGTGATTCCACATATCATGCTATGCCGGAAGGGACCATGTTTCATTCCATTACATACGGGAAGAACATGATGGGATCCTATGCATCGCAATTAAGTACAAAGCAGCGCTGGATGATTGTACATTACATAAAAGAAAAACAAGCAGCAAGTCCAATTGCGGCAGTTCCTGCTGCAGCCACAGACACTACTGCTAAAAAAGGAAAATAATTTTTGGAGAAATAATAAAAAAATTCTGATGTCACTAAGGGAACAATTTATAGTACCTAAACGATACAACAAAACTGCGATTGGTTTGATGGCAGTAGGCCTGTTAGCCATCATCGCTTTGTATGTAACGCACGGTTCAAAAAATGATCCGCATGAACAGGCCCGTTTCTGGGCAGCATTGCTGCATAACAGTGTTTACTTTTTACTGGTTGTAAATGCCGCCATGTTCTTTATTTGTGCCACTACACTTGCATGGGCCGGCTGGCCACTCAGTTTTCGCCGGGTGATGGAAGCAATTTCAACCGCCGTACCGGTTATAGGAGTAATATGTGCTATCATTCTTTTTACGATCTGTTTTGGAAGCAACCACGAATTATATCACTGGGCCGATTCAAAGCTTGTGCAAACCGATAAGGTGCTGCAATGGAAAGAAGGGTTTTTAAATAAAGGATTTTTTGCAGGGTGGACAATTTTCACCATTGTTTCCTGGTCATTACTGGGATGGAAGATGAGAAAACTTTCACGCAGCCTGGATGAAAAACCAGTTGGCTCAATAGAAGAGGGGAGAAAATATATCTGGAAAAATACTGTCTGGGCCGCCCTGTTCATTGTTGTATTTGCTTTGACTGTGATGTCTTCTATTCCCTGGCTTTGGTTAATGAGCATTGATGCACACTGGTTCAGTACCATGTACAGTTGGTATACTTTTGCCAGCACATTTGTAGCCGGTATTGCATTGATCACCTTATTCGTTGTATTCCTGAAGAATAATGATTACCTGGAACTTACTAACCAGGAACATTTACATGATTTGGGTAAGTTTATGTTCGCTTTTTCTATATTTTGGACCTACCTGTGGTTCTCGCAGTTCATGCTTATTTGGTACAGTAACCAACCTGAAGAAACCATCTATTTTATAAAACGAATCGGTAACTCGGCATACACGGCTCCCTATAAAGGAATTTTTTGGCTCATGTTCCTGATCAATTTCCTGGCGCCGCTTTTAATACTGATGACAAGGGGAGCAAAAAGAAATTATACAACGATCACTTTTATGTCATTGCTGATCCTGTTTGGTCACTGGCTCGATGTTTACCAAATGGTATTCCCGGGTCCGTCACCCGATCATGTGCCAATGCTGTTGTATGATTTTGCGGTTGGTCTTGGTTTTGTGGGATTGATCATGTTTGTAACGGGCAGGGCATTAAGCAAAGCCCCATTGCTGGCCAGGAACCATCCGTTTGTAAAAGAAAGTGTAATTCATCATACGTAGAGAAAAGTTAAAAGGTTTAATGTTGTTTGTGTGAGATAGAATTTGGAATTTATAATTGATAATAAAATATGCAGACTTTTTTCATTATAGCGATTTTGTTGCTCGGCTTCCTGATCACTTTTCAGATAGCCAAGGCAAGTGAATACGTTTCGATATTGAGGGGCGAGGAAACAGCCAGGAAACAAACCAATAAAATCAATGGTTTTATGCTGCTTGCTTTCCTGGTTCTGGGATTGACAGGAGTATATTATTGCAATGAAAAACTAAGAGGAAAAGTATTGGGTGAATCCGCATCAGTGCAGGGAGTAAGTATTGACACAATGTTGTTCATTACCATTGCCATCACAGGAGTTGTATTCCTCATCACGCAGATCGCCTTGTTTTGGTTCGCTTATAAATACCAGGCATCGGATAAAAGAAAAGCGTATTACTACCCTCATAACAATAAACTGGAAGTTATCTGGACCGTCATCCCGGCTATTGCACTTACTGTGTTGGTTGGATTTGGAATATTCTATTGGTTCAAAATAACCAGCGAAGCTCCCAAGGATGCCATGCTGGTGGAAGTAACCGGGAAACAGTTTGGCTGGGAATTTCGCTATCCCGGCAGGGATGGTATATTGGGAAAAAAGTATTTTAAAAATATTGATCCTGCCAACAATAACCCGGTTGGACAAATATGGGATGACCCTGCCAACTGGGATGATATCTGGTTTGAAAGTAAGCCCCTGCACCTGGTGGTGAATAAACCGGTAAAACTGGTTATCGGTTCCAAAGATGTGATACATGATGTAGGCCTTGTACATTTTCGTATGAAAATGGATGCTGTTCCCGGCACTCCCACCACTATGTGGTTCACGCCAAGGTTTACTACGAAACAAATGATAGAAAAAACAGGCAATCCCAGATTTGTTTTCGAAATATCCTGCGACCAGTTGTGTGGCAAAGGCCATACTGGTATGCGGGGGGAAATTGTGGTAGAAACACAGGAAGAGTTTGACAGATGGCTCGCTTCCCAAAAACCACAGTACTACGCTGCATTCCCCGATAAAGATCCAACAGCGCCACAAAAAGATTCGGTAAATGCGATAAGTAAAACATCTGCTACGACTGCCGTTACCCAAATGAAAACAACAAACTAAAAATTAAAGGACAACATTGTTGTCGTTAAAATAAAAGATTATGAGTGACGCAATGAATGTACATCCGGAAGTGGTAACTACGCATGATGTTCATCATGATGAGCATCATGTGCATCACCACAAAGAAACATTTATTACCAAGTACATTTTCAGCCAGGATCATAAGACCATTGGCAAGCAATTTCTGATAACGGGGATCATCTGGGCTATTATTGGTGGTTTGTTTTCCGTATTGTTCCGTTTGCAATTAGGTTATCCCGATCAATCCTTTCCCATATTACAAACTGTTTTTGGTCATTGGGCGGAGGGAGGACATATAAAACCCGAATTTTATTATGCATTGATCACGATGCATGGAACCGTGTTAGTGTTTTTTGTATTAACAGCCGGATTAAGCGGAACATTTGCCAACATTCTTATTCCACTGCAGGTCGGTGCAAGAGATATGGCTGCACCATTCCTCAATATGCTTTCTTACTGGTTCTTCTTTATGGCGAGTGTGGTAATGATCTCTTCTTTATTTATTCAAACTGGCCCGGCAGCAGGCGGTTGGACAGTGTATCCTCCATTGAGTGCATTAGGACAGGCTTCACAGGGTTCTAAACTGGGGATGGATCTGTGGATCGTCAGCATGGCATTGTTTGTTGTTTCAGCATTGCTCGGTGGTCTCAATTATATTACTACCATTCTGAACATGCGTACCAGGGGGATGAGCATGACAAGATTGCCATTGACCATCTGGGCAATATTTTTTACAGCCGTACTTGGTGTGTTATCATTTCCGGTTCTTTTATCCGGGTTGATATTATTATTATTTGACAGGAATCTCGGAACAAGTTTTTACCTGAGTGATATTGTAGTGAACGGACAGATTTTACCGAATGAAGGAGGCAGCGCCATTCTCTTCCAGCACCTGTTCTGGTTCCTCGGTCATCCGGAAGTGTACATCATCCTGTTGCCGGCTATGGGAATGGTGTCGGAAATATTATCTGTGAATTCACGAAAACCGATCTTCGGTTACATGGCGATGCTCGGATCATTATTCGCTATTGCCACTCTTTCCTTCCTTGTTTGGGCACACCACATGTTCGTAACAGGATTGAATCCTTTCCTTGGTTCCATATTCGTTCTATTAACCTTGCTGATAGCGGTGCCGTCGGCCATTAAAGTATTTAACTGGATAACCACTTTATGGAGAGGCAATATCCGCTTTACACCAGCTATGTTATTTGCCATTGGTTTTGTAAGCTTATTTATATCTGGAGGTTTAACCGGGATATTTCTCGGCAATTCAACTATTGATATTCACCTGCATGATACGATGTTCGTGGTAGCACATTTTCATATTGTAATGGGAGTGGCATCATTCTTTGGCATGTTTGCCGGGATTTATCACTGGTTCCCGAAAATGTTTGGCCGTTATCTGAACAGCACATTAGGGTATATACATTTTTGGGTAACGATGGCAGGCGCCTATCTTATTTTCTGGCCAATGCACTATGAAGGACTGGCCGGTATGCCACGCCGCTATTTGGACAAAAGCAGTTGGGTCTCATTTACCCAGTTTGGCGAACTGGATAAAATGATCACCATTGTATCTATAATAGTATTTGCAGTGCAACTGATGTTTGTATTCAATTTCTTCTATTCAATTTTTAAAGGAAGAAAAGTAACGACAAAAAATCCATGGGGCTCTAATACACTGGAATGGACAACACCGATCCGCCCGGGACATGGTAACTGGGAGGGAGAGATCCCGGAAGTGCATCGCTGGCCTTATGATTATGGTAAGGATGGAAGAGAATTTATTCCGCAAACCGAACCGGTGGGTGAAAATGAGAGTAAGCATTAGAGAGAATTGGGAAAAGTATCCCGCATAGGCGGGAGGAAATTTCTCCCGATAGCTATCGGGACCAATTTCAAAATTTCCCAATAATTGCTGAGTAGAATTATCCCAAAGGGATCCCTTTGGGACAGAACGATGAAGTGTGCGACGCAAGGGACCCTGCCCGACTATCATAATTATTAATATTGTGGTCAGGCGGGGATGATAGTAGTACTGAAGTTGGGAACATAAATTTTTATGTTCTTTATATAACAAGCGGAAGCGAAGATGAAGAAGATCAAAGATTATTTGCAGTTAATAAAGCTTTCGCTCAGTATCATGGTGGTGTTCAGCAGTGTGATCAGTTACCTGTTGGCGCCGAAAGTGGTAGAATATGATTGGGTCATGATACTATTGCTCTTTGCAGGTGGGATGCTGGTAACGGGCAGTGCCAATGCCATAAACCAGGTAGTTGAAAAGGACACCGATGCCAGGATGAAGCGTACAGCTAAACGTCCTGTTGCAGCAGGCCGCATGAGTGTGCAGGAGGGCTGGGCATTTGCAATAGTAGCAGGTGCACCCGGAGTTTTTATTCTTGGTAATTATTTCAACTGGTTGGCAGCAGGGTTGGCTGCATTCAGTTTGTTCCTGTATGCATTTATTTATACGCCGTTGAAAAAAGTAAATTCAATTGCTGTATTAATGGGTGCTGTTCCGGGGGCATTACCCTGTTTGATAGGCTGGGCAGCCGGTAATGATAAGTTATCAATGGGCGGCTGGGTATTGTTCGCCTTACAGTTTTTATGGCAGTTTCCGCATTTCTGGGCCATTGCCTGGATTGCCCATAAAGATTATTCATCGGTTGGCTTTAAATTATTGCCTGCTGAAAAAGGACCGACAAAATTTACGGCTTTGCAAACAGTGATCTATTCTTTGCTGTTGCTGCCGGTAACATTGATACCTTATTATATCGGGATGTGCAGCGTAAATGATGTGAAAGGGATAATAAGCCTGGCGTTGATTGTGCTGGCCAATGTTTTTATGATTCTGAGAAGTGTGAAGCTATACCGGGAGATGGATGTAAAATCAGCAAGGAGGGTGATGTTTGGAAGTTACATGTATTTGCCGGTGGTGCTGTTAGCTCTTTTATTAAGTAAAATCTAATGGGAATAAAAAAATGAGATGGACATAGTGACGAATCAACAAAGAAACAAAATTCATCCCCACAAGTTCACAATGTGGGTAGCCATTAGCAGCATTCTTATGATGTTTGCCGGGCTGACCAGTGCTTTTATTGTGAAGAGCAACCAGGCAGGCTGGAAAGAAGTTGTGATGCCAAAGATATTCTGGATTTCAACTGCTGTTATTGTATTAAGCAGTTTAACTGTGCAGATGGCATTAAGATCTTTCAGGCAAAGGGAAATGAATCAATACCGGATGCTGATGGGGCTAACCCTTTTGCTGGGCATTGCATTCGTGTGTTTGCAATGGGTTGGTTTTGGGCAATTGTGGGCACAAAAAATAACGTTCAAAGGATCGGGCGCCGGGCAGTTTTTATATGTGATTTTTGGATTGCATGCCCTGCATGTAACAGGCGGTATCATAACCCTGACAGTAATGTTTATTAAAGCATTTACCGGAAGAATAAAATTGTATAGCACGGTTCCCGTAGAGATAGCAGCAACATACTGGCATTTTGTAGATCTGTTATGGATCTATTTGTTTGTGTTCTTCCTCCTGATCGGTTAGTGAATAGATTAAAAGTAATTGAATAAATAAAAACTCGCAACAGACATGTCAACAACAGCAACAACAACACATCAAACCAAATGGTGGAGTGGCGGTAAAAGCCCTTTCAACCTGGAGTATGGCAAATTAATGATGTGGTATTTTTTAATGAGCGATGCTTTTACATTCGGCGCATTCCTTATCTCTTATGGTTCTATCCGTTTCAGCCAGAATTACTGGCCTAACCCGAGTGTTGTATTTAATGCATTTCCGGGCGCCGGCCATGCTAACCTGCCATTGGCATTTGTGAGTATAATGACTTTTATTCTCATCATGAGTTCTGTAACGATGGTATTGGCTGTGCATGAGGGACACCAGGGCAACAGGAAGGGGGTGATGAAATGGCTGGCATGGACAATTCTTGGCGGACTTGCATTTCTTTCCTGCCAGGCATGGGAATGGCATCACTTAATTACCGGCGAACATGCTGTGTTGGTTAATGGAAAAATAGAAGAATGGGGACAGAACATGTCGCACAATCCATGGGGAGCCATTGTAGAAGGAGTAACCTATAAAGGTCATCACATATCCACACCTGGCCCGGTAGCATTTGGCGGATACTTTTTTGGCATCACCGGCTTCCATGGCTTCCATGTATTTTCGGGTGTTATCATCAACAGCATTATGCTGTTAATGGCGAAAAAAGGCGTGTTTGACAGAAAGGGCCACTACCTGATGGTTGAAAAAGCCGGATTGTACTGGCATTTTGTGGACCTGGTTTGGGTATTTGTATTTCTTTGCTTTTACCTGATTTAAAAAATATCCCGATAATAATCGGGAGAAGAATATGAGTATGGAACATCAACCTGTATCATCTGAAATTACTTTTCATCATGCGCCGCCCGGCG
>JAHEZF010000170.1 GCA_023251215.1 Sphingobacteriales bacterium
CCCCCTTCGGGGGGCAGGGGCTCAATACTCTAATTTACGTAAACCCGGCGCTTTGAACCAGGTAAATATCACGATGAACAAAGTCATGCAGCCGCCAACTATTACAGAAGGTACAACTCCCATCATTTTTGCTGCCACGCCGCTTTCAAATTGTCCCAGTTCATTACTTGAATTGATGAACATGGAATTTACAGACATTACTCTTCCCCGCAATTCCATTGGAGTTTTTAATTGAAGGATGGTTCCTCTTACTACTACGCTTATTCCATCCAGCATACCGCTGATCATTAGCGCTGCAAATGAAAGCCAGAACCATTTGGATAAAGCAAAAAGAATAATGCAGCAGCCAAAACCTGCTACAGCAAAAAATAATTTTCTTCCCTGTCCTCTTCGCAGTGGTGCGATAGTGAGCAGCACAACAACACAAATAGAACCAATATCGGCAGCTGCATTCAGCCAGCCGAAACCTTGGGGGCCTACATTCAGAATATCTTTTGCAAATACGGGAACCATCGCCACAGCGCCACCAAATAAAACCGCAAAAAGGTCAAGCGACATGGCGCCAAGAATTTCTTTGGTCTTAAAAACAAACCTCAATCCTTCTTTCACACTTTCCCAGGTTTTTTTCTCGCCGGGTAACGATAATGATTTTTTAGGTTTTAGTAAAGTAAGAACAAACATGGAAGTAAATATCAATGCACAGATAGTGATCAATGCTCCTGTAATTCCAACTACTGCAATTAAAAATCCCCCGGTGGCATGACCTGATACGGATGCAGAGAGCCATGTACCCTGGCTCCAGGTGGTGGCGTTTTGCAAATTTTCTTTTGGAACGATGTACCCAAGCAGCACAGTGAAAGTAGGTCCGGCAAATGAACGAACGATACCTGTGCAAAAAATAACGGCATAAATGCAAACGGCTATCGAATGATTACTGAGATGTTGTTTTACAATACTGGTAGAAAGAAATAATAATACCAATGCACAAAGCAGGTAGAAAAATACTCCTTTCAATAATAATTTTCTTTTTTCACTTAAGTCAATGATATGCCCGGCATATAAAGAAAAGGAGAGAGCAGGAACCACTTCTGATAAACCGATCAGGCCGATGGCAAAAGGATCATGTGTAAGTTCATACACCCACCAGCCTACGAGTGTGCCCAACATCCGTAATCCCATGATGAAAAGAAAGCGGCCGGTCAGCAGGTTCCTCAATTCAATAATTCGGACGGCTGCAAAAGGATCGTTTTTTGAAGTAGGTCTTGAAGGCATAGTTCCAAAAATCAAAAATAGAGAAGAAATAATTATACGGGCAGTGAATGCTGGTAGTGGGTCAGTTTAATCTTCAATCATTCGGAGTCTTGTCATTCCGACGAAGGAGGAATCTGAAAGATTACGAAAATCGGATACCAGCAGATTTTGAGATGCCTCGTACCTCGGCATGACAACATCGAGCGAAATTGGAACTGTATTATAAATATAAAATTAACCCAATACAGGAAGGCTATGGCAGTGTCAGATAATGCTGCCCGTCTTCATAATCTTTCTCTAACGCATCATAGATGACCTGCAAATGTTTTTCATTACCGAGAAAATCGGCATTGCCGGCATCAATAAACAGCGTTTTGATATTGTGCTGCTTGATATAATGCGTATAAGTTTCCTGCAGGTTGAATAAATATTCATCCCCGATATTCTGCTCATAAGAACGGTTACGTTTTTTGATGTTGGCTTGTAGTTTATGTACCGGTGCATGGAGGTAAATGAGAATATCAGGTTGGATCAATTGCTGATGAATGATCTCGAATAATCGATGGTACAAACGGAATTCATCTTCCGCTAAAGTTACTTTGGCAAACAAAAGACATTTGGTAAAAAGATAGTCGGAGATAGTCAGGCTCTGGAACATATCTTTTTGCTGCAGCAGGTCTTTCAGTTGCTTGTATCGTTCGGCCATGAAAAATAGCTCCAGTGGAAAAGCGTACTGGCCGGGATTTTCATAGAACTTGGGCAAAAAGGGATTGTCTGCAAATTCTTCCAGTATCAGTCTTGCATTGTAATGTTTGGAAAGTAAATGAGCCAGTGTTGTTTTGCCGGCGCCGATATTTCCTTCTATGGTGACGAAGTGATAGTTCATGTTGATTGTGGTTGACGGTCCAGGATCAACCTTTCATATTCCCCCAATTGTCAGTGAAATGGAATGCCAAAGTAAAACAAATGATAAGAACGGGAACTTTTATAAAAAAGATTGTGGAAAAAATCAGGAATACTTTTTCACTTTTAGCTTATCGGGACATTCTTTCAGCAGTTGGGCAACGGTTTTTTTCAGTACCGGGTGTATTGTATCCGGAGCAATTTCAGCCAGCGGCAGTAAAGCAAATCTGCGGTTCTGCATTTCGGGGTGAGGCAGTTTCAGGAAAGAATAATTATGCTTTTCACTGTTGAATAACAGAATGTCAATGTCAATAATGCGAGGCCCGTATTTTTTTTTACGGATACGACCCATCATTTTTTCTACTTTCAGAATGCGGCGGATGAGTTGTTTTGCATTCAATGAAGTGTGAATTTCCAAAGCCTGGTTCAGAAAAGCAGGTTGATCCGTTTTGCCCCATGCCGCCGTTTCATACACAGATGATGCTTTCACAATTTCGCCGCAATGAAGCGCAATGCGATTCCTTGCCTTCTCCAGGTTTTCTTCCCGGTTGCCAAGATTACCGCCTGTAAGTAAATAAGCTTTGTTCATAATTGGAAAATCATCAGCGGCTCAAATATCTTTAATTTTGGTATTCATCAACAAATTGATATTATGGGCAGCTTCTTTAAAACAGTTTTTGCTTCGATGCTGGCTCTTATCATCTTCAGCCTGCTTGTGCTTTTATTTGCTGTAGTGTTTATAGGGGGGTTAACATCAAAGAATCAACCAAGAATAGAACGAAAATCTGTGCTGATGCTGGACCTGGGGCAGCATTACAAAGAGCAGTCACAGGAAAATCCTTTTTCCTTACTTACAGGCGATGAGGCAAATGATATACCCGGCTTATATGATGTCGTCCGGCTATTGCATAAAGCAAAAACGGATAAAAATATTTCCGGTATATATATTCTTGCCAATGCGAGTTCTAATGGTTTTGCCGCAAGCGAAGAAATAAGAAATGCTTTACTGGACTTTAAACAAAGCGGCAAGTTTGTATTGGCTTATGGCGATGTCATTACCCAAAGAGCTTATGCCGTGGCCGACGTTGCCGATAAAATTTATTTGAATCCGCAAGGTTTTACCGAATGGTTTGGATTTAGTGTGGACTATGCATTTTTAAAAGGTACAATGGAAAAACTCGATATTGAACCACAGATATTTTATGCCGGCAAATTTAAAAGTGCAACCGAACCTTTCCGCTCAGATAAAATGAGTCCTGAGAATAAATTGCAAACAACAGTTTGGTTAAACGATCTGTATAATGATTTTCTGGTAAAAACTTCAGAAGTAAGAAAAACAGATACTGCCATGCTGCACCAGTTGGCCAATGAAGGAAAGATCCGGAATGCAAAAGATGCTCTTGATAACAAACTGGTTGACGGATTAAAGTATGATGATGAAGTGAAAGATGAAATAAAGAATAAACTGGAGCTGAAAAAATACGACCGTATCAATTTTGTCAGCATCAATACTTATATGGAAGCTGGCAAGTATATCAAATTGTCGGGAGAAAAGATCGCTTTGATCTATGCTGAAGGCAATATCGTGGATGGTAAAGGCTACCGGGGAATGATCGGCAGCGTAACGTACAGGGATATTATTCGTAAAGCAAGATTGGATAAAACGATCAAAGCAATCGTATTTCGAATCAACTCGGGTGGCGGTAGTTCTTTGGCCAGTGAGAATATCTGGAGAGAACTGGCAATGGCAAAAAAGGATAAACCAGTAGTGGTAAGTTTTGGTGACGTGGCTGCTTCAGGAGGTTATTATGTTTCCTGTGGGGCCGACAGTATTTTTGCAAGCCCGGCAACTATCACCGGTTCCATTGGTGTGTTTGGCATCATTCCCAACATGCAGGGATTTTTTAAAAACAAACTTGGTATTACTTTCGATGGAGTGAAGACGGGGCCTTATGCTGATGCAGGTACAGCGGTTCGGCCTATAACAGAGAATGAAAAGAAAATTATACAGGCAGAAATTGATTTAACTTATTCCCAGTTCAAGCAAAAGGTAGCTGAGGGGCGTAAAAAAGATACAGCCTATATTGAAAGTATTGCGCAGGGCCGGGTATGGACAGGCATGAGGGCCAAAGAAAATGACCTGGTTGACCGGTTCGGCGGTTTACAGGATGCCGTGGAATGTGCGGCCCGTATGGCAAAGCTTACTGATTACCGGGTAAAGGAATATCCAGAGCCTGAAAGCATTTTTGACCGCATTTTAGGCAAAGCAAATCCATTAAATGTTAACGAAAAATTGAAGAATGAAATCGGAGAGGAGAATTATAAAATTTTTCTTGAACTGAAACGGGTGAAGGAAATGAGCAAT
>JAHEZF010000171.1 GCA_023251215.1 Sphingobacteriales bacterium
CGGCTCACTTGCCAGCGGCGCTGCATTGGCAGGCCTCGCAACTCTTCCATCGCTTAATCTTCAGGCAGAAGGCAATTTTATTTCCGATACCGATGATAATCCTGATGCGTGGTTCAATAAGATAAAAGGGAAACACAAGATCGTGTTTGATGCCACACAGCCACATGAAATAATGCCTTTCGCCTGGCCTAAAGTTTTTCTGCTTACCAATGCTGCTACCGGTACTCCTGAAAAGGATTGTAGTGTTGTTGTGGTGTTACGTCATGACGCCATTCCTTATGCGTTTGAAGACCACCTGTGGGAAAAATATAAATTCGGTGAAATGTTTAAAGCTGATGATCCGAAAACAAAAGCAGCTTCAACCCGCAATCCTTTCTGGAAGCCCCAAAAAGGCGATTTCATGGTACCGGGTTTAGGCGAAGTACAAATAGGAATCAATGAACTACAGGCAAGTGGTGTTATGTTCTGCGTTTGCAATATGGCCATTACTGTATATACCGCTGTAGCTGCCGGTATGATGAAAATGGAAACGGCTGAAGTAATGAAAGACTGGAAATCCGGTCTATTGCCAGGCATCCAAATTGTGCCATCAGGTGTATGGGCATTAGGCCGTGCACAGGAACATGGCTGCCAGTATTGCTTTGCCGGTTAAAAATTTAATTATAAAAAATACAGGCAGTAATATATTGCCTGTATTTTTTTATTTCAATCCACCCTTTTGTTTTTCCTTTGCTTCACTGATCGGAATGAAAGGCCCATATTTATGCTGTATTTCTGAGAACCCATCAGTATAAGGGCCGAATGGAAAATCCTCGGGTTTGGTTTCCGGCTTTGGCCAATCACCGGTAAATCTTTTTTCAGGTCTTGGTTGCGAACTTATAAACGCCGCTACATCCCAGGCTTCTTCATCCGATAATTGTGGAGATGACTGAGTGAGGTCAAAAGGCATATTGTATTTTATAAATGCCGCCAGTCGTGAAATGCGGTAAAGCCCGGCACCAATATTATAACTATCCGATCCCCACAAGGGCGGATAAATATAACCGGTGGAATCAGGAAACATCACTCCTTGTCCATTACCGCCATGACATCTTTGACATTGATTTTCAAAAATCATTTTTCCTTGTTGTGGATCTGCAGCCCTTTGCATAAAAGGAATTTCCACTATACCAGAGCCGGCCGGTTTTGTTTTTTTAGGAACCCCTTCCCCTATCCAATTAAAATAAGCTACCATAGCCCTCATCTCTTTACTCAGGCTATCAATTTCTTTTCCATTAAGGCTTCTTTGCATGCAATCATTTATTCTGAATTCAATTGATTCAATTTGTCCGCTTCGGTTCCGGAATAATGGATAATTAGCTGCTACCGCGGCAAAAGAATTTCCGAACGGTTTTGTACCGGCTTCCACATGGCAATTCTGACAATTCATTCCATTGGTTATAGAAGCTATAATGCCTTTGGGTCCAAAATATTTTGATGTATTAACAATCAGCTCTCTGCCATAGCGGATCTGGTCTCCATCGGAAGTTTTTGGAACAAGATTAATATCAGGTGCATACCATCCTTTATCTGAAATTTTTTCAGCAGGTGTTTCATTATGTGGTGGCCACAAAACATCTTTCAGGATCATTACAAGAATGACCACGCCAAGTAAGAAAGGAAACCAGGAGGAACGAAGTTCTTTCATGATCCGGGTGCAGGTATTGAATTACGAATTTACAGAATTCGTTCACTGTTTTTTTACACAACAAATAATGGTATGCTGCAACCCTTTATTTTTGAACAAATATCTGACCTTGCTCAATCCTTTTTACCAGGGAGAATTAACAGAAGCCGGCTGTGATGAAGCTGGACGTGGTTGCTTTGCGGGTCCGGTCTTTGCTGCAGCTGTCATCCTGCCAAAGAACTTTTCAAATCCCCTGGTTAATGATTCCAAGCAGCTTTCTGAAAAAGAACGAAACAAATTAAGGCCTCTTATTGAGGAAGAGGCGCTTTCTTTTGCTGTAGCCAGCGTTGACAATGATGAGATTGATAGCATAAATATTTTACGGGCTTCTTTTAAGGCTATGCACCTTGCCATTGACCAGCTAAAACAAAAGCCAAAACTGCTGCTGATTGATGGCAATCGTTTTATCCGTTATAAAAGAGTTCCGCATCGTTGCATCATTAAAGGCGATGGCATCTATGCATCCATTGCTGCGGCCAGCATTTTAGCTAAAACCTACCGGGACGAATTCATGCTCCGGTTGCACGGGGAATTTCCTCATTATGCATGGAATACCAACAAAGGGTATGGTACAGCGGAACACCGTAAGGCTATTGAACATTACGGCATATGCAAATATCATCGCAAAAGCTGGCATTTATATTCCAAGCAATCTGTATTGTTTGTACACCGTTAAAATTTTCTTTACCCGGTTAAACCTCATTCGCCGCCACTTGTCTTAACCCTGACTGTTTTTAATAATAAAAACTCTGATATATGAAAAAGTTCCTGATTTTTAGTTTGATACTCCTTTTATTTTCAGTAGCCGCCCCTGCACAGCGGGGTTCCGGCGATCGTTTTCGCAGGCACCCTATGACAAATGGCTTTAATAATGGCCAACTGTCCCGGCCGGAAAGGTTCCAGTTAAGAAAAGACCAGTTTCGTTATAAAATAGCACAAAGAAGGGCCCGGAGAGATGGCAACATAACCCCTTTTGAACGCAGAAGACTGCATCGAATGAAACGCCATGAACGTATTGAACTGTATCGTTTCAGGCATAACAGCCGCCGCAGGGTAATATAGTCTCTGTCAGCAAACTACCATATAGAATGATGTGATGGAAAGATTGAAGGCACCGCTTGTTTGAGCGGTGCTTTTTTTATTAATAGCTTACAAAAAGGAGTTCGTTGGCATTTATCCTACAATTTGTATTTTCACCCGTTGAATTTATTTGTAGTAAACAATAATTGACATGCAATTAAAACCGGTTGCCATCTTTGATTCCATAGACCCGGAATTATTTCGAAAAGAATTTTATGAACCGGGAAATCCTGTGGTTATCAAAAACCTTTCTCACGACTGGCCTGCATATACCAAATGGAACTGGGATTACTTTAAACAATTGGTGGGTGATAAAATAGTTCCCCTTTATAATAATGTAAAAAGCGATGCCTATACTCCTATTAATAAGGCTGATGATTATAAACCTTTTAGCGAGTACATTGATATGATCAGCAAGGGCCCGGCCGGCTGGCGGATATTTCTTTTCAATATTTTTGATCATGCCCCGCAACTCATCAATGATTTTACCTGGCCCGAACACCTGATGAAAGGATTTGTAAAGAAATACCCAATGCTGTTTACCGGCGGGGCCACTTCTATTACCCACATGCATTTTGATATAGACCTTTCCCACATCCTGCATACGCAGTTTGGAGGAAGAAAAAGAGTGCTGATGTTCCCGTTCAAAGAGCAATACAAACTTTACCGCAAACCATTTGAAGTTTTGAGCCTGGCCGATTTTTCCAATTATTATAAAGAAGGCAGACCGGATTATAAAAAATTTCCGGCATTAAAACTGGCAGAAGGATTTGATTTTATTTTAGAGCATGGCGATACTTTATTTATGCCGGCGGGTTATTGGCACCACATGGAATATCTCGATAGTGGTTTTGCTATGAGCTTAAGAGCTACGCAGCCATCATTAGGCGGAAAGATCAAGGGTGTATGGAATTTGTTTGGCATGCGCAGCATTGATACGATGATGAAAAAAACTGCTCCTAATTGGTGGTATGATAGAAAGAAGAAAAAAATATTTGAAAAGGCGCAGAGGGAATTGGCAAATACATAACACTTTTCATAGCATTTTGCCGTTATGGAATAAACGAATCATGAAAAAAATTCTGATTCTTGTTCTGGCCTTGTTATCAAATAAGAACATCTACTCCCAGAATTTTACATTTTCAGTATTAAGACAACCTCAAATTGCCTATTTGGGAATCGAGAATCCTTTGTCATGCACAGTAGAAGGGTTTACCTGTAAATCAATTATACTTACTACAGATAATGGATTTATTGAAAAGAGTTCTGACTGTAATTATGTTTACAGACCTAAAAAGATTGGCGACACTAAAATCATTATTAGTAAAAAAGTAAATAGTAAACTTAAAAAGATTGGAAACTTTCTCTTACCAGTTAGGACCATTCCCGATCCTATTGCAAATGTTGGTGGACTTAATGGAGGTTTAATAACAAAAGGTGCTTTAAATGCCCAAGGAGGAATAGGAGCCCATCCTCCTGGATTTCTGGGCTTTGAATTGAATTATGAAGTTAAGAGCTTTGCAGTAACAGCGATTAGAAATAAAGAATTACTTTTCTATCACAGTAACAATAATAATCTTTTTAATGACGAAATTCACAAGCTGTTAGATTCACTTCAAAAAAATGACGTGGTTGCATTCTCTTCAATACTTGTTTTAATGGGCGATAATAAAGACGTCCTTGTGAAACCCCTTGAATTTGTAATTAAG
>JAHEZF010000172.1 GCA_023251215.1 Sphingobacteriales bacterium
AACACTCCGTTGAATTCGTTCTTTAATCGTTTGAACTGGCCAAACAAATACCCGATCTCCCTTGAACCAACGCCAATATCACCGGCAGGTATATCTGTATCCTTGCCAATATGCCGGAAAAGTTCCGTCATAAAGCTTTGGCAGAAACGCATGATTTCATTATCTGATTTTCCTTTTGGATCAAAATCGGAGCCGCCCTTACCTCCACCCATTGGCAAAGTGGTCAGCGAATTTTTAAATACCTGTTCGAAGGCCAGGAATTTTAATACACTTAATGTAACGCTGGGATGAAACCGTAGCCCCCCTTTGTAAGGACCGATAGCGCTGTTCATTTGTATCCGGTAACCCCGGTTTACCCTGTAATTACACTCATCATCCTCCCAGGGAACCCGGAAGATGATGATTCGTTCGGCCTCAATCATTCGTTCCAGAATTGCTGCTTTTTTGTATTCGGGATGTTCTTCTATAAACGGGATGACAGCCAGTGCGACTTCATAAACAGCCTGGTGAAATTCGGGTTCGGCCGGATTATGTTTTTCTACCATTTGCATAAACTTTTCAATGGCAGATTGTTTCATTGCAATCATAAAAGAAAATTTAATTTTTAAACAATCATTTCTGTACCTGTTGGTATGGCACAAATTATAAATATACCAAAGTACAATATTATGAATGAAAATATTGTTACAAAATGAGTAAAATCAGTTTAAGTGATATTTTTTGCAGGAACAATGGCAGCAATACATGTTGAAACATATTATCCTGAAGAGGTATCGTGGGGAAAATACTATATTAGCAATACTGATGACCACTGAAAAGTGATTTGTTTAACCAAAAACCAACGAATATGAAATATTCAGAACTGATTGCCCGAAGCAAACAGGAAATAGCTGCTAATAAAAAGAAGGCAGAGCAGTTGGCAAACCTCGGTCAGCAGCAATTTAGCTGGCAGCCTGCTAAAGGCAAATGGAGCATTGCCCAATGCCTGGAGCATCTCAATATTGTGGCCCGCCATTATTTAAAAAATATGAATTATGAAAATGCCCTGAAGGCAACCGAAGACAAAGAATTCAAGCCGGGTTTTTTTGGAAATTTTCTGGCAAAAAATTTTGCTGTCATACCACCGAAACGCCGTTTTAAAACAACCAAATCTTTTTCACCGGAAAATAATATGAATGGTCAGGAGGTATTAAAAGATTTTCTCAGCAACCAGGATAAAATGATGCAACTGGTTGACAAGGCATCAGGTTTCGACCTGAATAAAAACAAAGTGCCCTCCCCCGCTACCAAACTTATCAGGTTCAGATTTGGTGATGTACTTAATATGGATGGCAAACATACAGCCCGGCATCTTTATCAGATCGAAAATGTGATGAAGGCTGCAGGATTTCCTGGTTAGAAAAGGAGTATACTATTTTTACGCCTGCCGTGGGAGGAAAAAACAATTATCTGCCGTTATTCATCAAGCCCTTCGTTCCTCTTGTCAAGTGTATTTTTATTTCACTTCCGGGTTAAGTTTTTTTGTATTGACAAGGATGCTGCATAACCGCATCCCATTGATTAACCTTAAAAAATATTGTCATGAAAACGATTCACAAAAAAATTATGGCCATAACAGCATTGCTGGGTATTTGTTTCACCCTGTACTCTTTTTCACCACGCTGGGGTGGCGAGGGTTTTGAAATATACCTGAATAATAAACTGCTGCTGCAGCAATTTGGCAACCAGATGGATCATGTAAAAACTCTGCAACTGGATCAAAGTTTTTATAATGACCAGTTATCTGTCAGGTACTATCATTGCGGCCGGGTGGGCAAGAACAGGGATATTACCATTAAAGACGGGCAGAACAAAATTTTAAAAGAATGGCGTTTCAATGATGGTGCCGGCAATAGTGCTGCCATGAACTGCCCGGTGAAAGATATATTGAGTTTGCAAAAAGGAAATAGCAATAATACACTCAGCTTGTATTATTCTTCCAATGAGTTGCCCAATGGACGGTTACTTGTAACTATTACCAAAGCAAACAATAATCAAACAAAGCCATGATAAAGTAAGATGTGGTCTTTTACATCAGGCTGAAGACCTCTCTCAAAAAAGAGACAACTGCATTTTATTTTGTTGGGATTTACGAACAACTCCTGATCTCACAGCAACAGGACCAGGCTCTATACAATAGACTTCAGTCTCTTCGTAACGGGAGGCAACAATAATTCTTGTGTTACCAGCATGCTGTTTAAAAAGTTTATTAACCAGCTTAGGGTGATTATTATTTTCTGATAAATGCGATAAGATCAGGTGAGTTAATCGTTTTGGCTTGTGTTTTTTAAATAATTCAAGAGCCTGTGCATTGGATAAATGTCCCTTCCGGCCACTGATTCGTTTTTTCAGGAAACGGGGATACGATCCGTTCTCCAGCATATCCTCACAATAATTGGATTCGAGGAAAGCGGCATGACATTGTTTGAAATAACGGATCAATTCTTTGCCGGGATAACCAATATCTGTGAAGATGCCGATGTTTACCCGGTTGTTTGACACTATAAAGCTATGCGGATCGCTGGCATCATGTGATTTTCTAAAAGCAGTAACAGACAAACGACCGATGGAAACAGGTTTGCCCGGCTTAAAAGAAATGATCAAATGTTTTTCTATCCGGATATTGCTGTTGTCCCGTGTCGCTTTAGTAATATAAACAGGTAACCTGTATTTTTTGGAAAGTGTCGGGATACCCGTTATATGATCGGTGTGTTCATGCGAAACAAAGATGGCTTTCACAATTGACATTGAAAGCCCAAGCCTTTTCATCCTTATTTCTGTTTCCCTGCATGAAAGTCCCGCATCAATCAACACGGCTTCGTCATGGTTACCTATATAATAGCAATTCCCGTTGCTGCCGGAATTGAGTGATGTGATATATAAAGACATAGCATGACAAAAATAATGATAGTATCCGGTGATTGATGAAATGCCGCCGCAGGAAAAAATAAAAAGGCCCCACAAAGAGGCCTTTCAAAAATAGTGCAGCGTATAGAGTCTCAATCTTTTTTGTAATAGGTATATGTTCTTTTCACCACTTTGGTGGCTTTGCCTTTATCATTGTAAGTAGTGCGTTGTGTCCAGTTACCCTGCTCATCATAGCTGTCGAACTTATAAGTAGTTACTGTAGTGGTTGTCGAATCTTTCATGGTATTGCTCACAGTTGTTTTAATAATGTCGCCTTTATCATTCAATTCTGCCTTGAAGGAAAATGTTACTTTACCGCTGCTGTCTTTCCCGGTGCTGCTGACCTGCATTCCTTTATTATATTCGGCAGTAAAAGATGATTTTACTGAGCTATCCGGCTTGTGCTCTGTGCCGGCTGTTACCCCAGCATAATCATCCTCTTTCAGATCCGTATAAAAACTTGTCATCTTTCCGGTGGAATCATAACCCTGTGCGCCGGAATATTTTCCGTCCTTATCAATCTGTATAGAAAAGGAACTCGATTTTTTACCATCTGTCATTGAGATAACTTCTTTCGCCTGACCACCATCGTAATGAGAAACAGTGGATTCATTTTTCACGGTTCCTTTACTGTCTTTACTTTGAGAAGATGTATTATAACCCTTTTCATCATACTGTTGCACATTAATACAGCAGGAATCCATGGCACCGGTCTTTCCGGTACTATCCGGAGTGTAAGAAGTTTCTTCCTGGGTCTGCACCCTGCCTTTCAGGTTTTGGCCGGTCCAGTCGCTGTTTTTTGCAGCTTCAGTTTCCGTTTTGTTGTTAGAACAGGAAAATAAGAATGACCCGATTATAAGAGTCAGAAATAATTTTTTCATGATTGCGTTGGTTTTGGTTAAAAAGATTGAAGTTTTAAAGATAGAGATATTAGTTAGATAAATGGAAAAAAATAATTGATCTCACTTTTGCACCGATTCACATCCTATATTATGCCATCGAACCTGAGAGTATCTTAATCAATTTCTCAGGATCAATATTTCCACCGGAGATCACACAGACAATTTTTCCCGTGCCTGCTTTTCCTGTTAATGCAGCAGCAAGTGAAGAACCACCGGCTCCTTCGGCAATTACCCGACTCCGTTCCATCAATAATTTGATCGCATCTGCAATTTGTTTCAGGCTTACTACAATGGAACCATTAACTAAGCGGTTTACCAGGGGCCACATTTCCTCAAGAATTGTTCTGCTTCCAATACCATCTACAAAACTTGCTGTGTATTCTATCGCCACGGGTTGGCCGGCTGCAAGAGAAGGAGCAAGAGGCGCAGCAGTTTCTACTTCTGAGGCAAATATTTTTACGTCGGCTTTGATAGCTTTTACAGCAGTAGCAATTCCACTGATGAGTCCTCCGCCACCGTAAGGTACGATCACGGCATCTACTTCAGGAAGATCTTCGAGAATTTCCAATCCAACCGTTCCATTACCTGCGATCACCGATGGATCACTCACCGGATGAACAAAAAATCCTTTCATGCCTTCGAATTTCCTGGTGACAATCACCTGC
>JAHEZF010000173.1 GCA_023251215.1 Sphingobacteriales bacterium
AGACTGAAACTAATTTCCAATTACAAATTCCCGATTGCTGTTTATTTCTTTTTAGCAATAATTTTCTTCCCCTTCGCAGGTCTGCTTTTTCCGAAAGATCCCTTAAACCGTTTTCCTTTTGCTGTTTTTTTATCTCCCCGGCCCATAAAATATTTTTTAAAGATTTATTATTGATTAAAAGTATTCTCTTAATTAAAAAAGCTCCGGTACCCAAATAAGCACAGGAGCTTTTTAATAAAGTTGTGATGAATTACAGTTTACCGGCAAGTTCTTTACCGGCTTTAAATTTAGCTACTTTTCTTGCTTTGATATTAATTTCTGCGCCAGTCTGTGGGTTGCGGCCTTTACGGGCTTTTCTTTTAGATATTGAAAAAGTGCCAAAACCAACCAATGTAACTTTACCACCACCTTTCAATGTTTTGGTAACTGCTTCAATAAAAGAATCAATGGCGGCATTTGCCTGTGTTTTAGTAACGCCGACATCGTCGGCTACTTTTGCAATTAATTCAGCTTTGTTCATAATTGTAGTTTTAATGATTTAGTAACTCCAACAAATTTATACGCTTTTTGATACCAACAAAAAATATTTCTTTTTTTTAAGTGTTTTTACAATTGGCCGGAAACCGCATGGGACAAGGATTTTGTGAAATAAGACCTGCATTCACCTGGATAATGCTGTCTGGGCAATCTCCCGAAAACCTTGCCGGCAGGGAGTTTCATGACCAGCTTTCAAAAGGCTTACCAGCAAAGGATTTGCAGGAGTATACAACTGGATAACTCCTGCAAAAAAAATTAATCTTTTGCACACTCAATTCACAACCTCCATAATAGTCCGGAAGGCAATGAATTTGTCTCCCCACTTTGCTAATGCTTTTTGACGAAGTAAAGGAGCCATTTGTTCAATGTACTTGTTATAGGTTTGCAACGAAGGAGAAAAGTACTGAATAATATAAGTGGCCCCGTCTTCCGCTTCCTGTTCAAGCAAACGATAAAACTTATAATCAATAAACTGACCTGAAGCCATTACGTCAGGAATGTGTTCCTCCTTTTGCCATTGCACCCATTCCATTTCAATTTCAGGAAAAATTTTAATTGTAATATTATAGACGATCATCGCTTATAGTTTTATATCTAAATAAACCGGGCAATGATCACTGTGTTTTATAGCAGGGAAGATCTCTGCATCTTTTAAATTCTTTTTTAGCGGTTCTGTAACATTTATATAATCTATTCTCCATCCTTTGTTCTGCAATCTTACGCTTGGGAAACGCTGGCTCCACCAGCTGTAGCGATGCGGCTCCGGATGAAATTGCCTGAATGTATCTATCCATCCGCTCTCAAGGAATTTTGTCATCCATGCTCTTTCTTCCGGCAAAAAGCCCGAGGAATTTTTATTGCCTTTGGGATCATGAATATCAATTTCCTTATGAGCAATATTATAATCGCCGCAAAGAATAAGTTTGGGATGTTTCTTTTTCAGGTTATTTAACCATGTATGAAATTTATCCAGCCATTTATATTTAAAATCCTGTCGTTCATCGCCGCTGGTGCCTGATGGAAAATAGGCATTGATCAGTCTGGTATCTCCAAAATCCAATTGCAAAACCCTTCCTTCATCATCACTGGCGCCATGCCCGTTACCATATTCCACTTTATCAGGTTTCATTTTGGTAAATACGGCTACTCCGCTATATCCTTTCTTTTGCGCACTGAACCAGTAATCCTGATAACCCATTTCATTGAATAGTTTGTGATCCACATTTTCTTTTTGTGCTTTGGTTTCCTGTACGCAAATAACATCAGCCGGATTTGTTTTCAGCCAGTCCAGAAGTCCCTTATTGATGGCTGCCCGGATACCATTTACATTATAACTGATAATACGCATTGTATTAATGATTAAATTGTTTGGCAATTTACATCTTACCATGGAAGCACAAGTAAAACAATCAGCCGCAGCTATTATACCTCCCAAAGAACCGGTTTACTTAGAGGGCCCTAAAAGCAGAAGCTATGAGTTGGGATTTGCCTTCAGGGTTTTCCGGCAGTTTTTAAAAGGGGTTCGCACACTGCATTTTGTTGGGCCCTGTATAACTGTATTTGGATCGGCCCGGTATCAGGAAGGCCATATTTATTATAGCAAAGCAAGAGAATTTGGTAAGCTGATAGCAGGTCTGGGGTTTACTACAATGACCGGCGGTGGTCCCGGAATTATGGAAGCCGCTAACCGGGGAGCTTTTGAAAACGGAGGTATGTCGGTTGGTTGCAATATTCAATTGCCTTTTGAACAAAAAACAAATCCCTATGTACAAAGATCAATTACGTTCGAACATTTTTTTGTTCGTAAAGTAATGCTGGTAAAATATTCCTATGCATTTATCATTATGCCCGGCGGTTTTGGAACAATGGATGAATTTTTTGAAACACTGACACTGGTACAGACGAAATCCATTACGCAATTTCCCATTGTTTTGTTTGGTAAAGAATATTATCAGCCATTAATGGAAATGATAGAGTGGATGGCAAAACTGAGAACGATTTCAAAAGAAGATTTGAGCCTTGTCTTGCTTACTGATGATGAACAGGAAGCTATGGCCCACATTAAAACCTATATACAAAAAAATTACAAGGTAAAATCCCGAAAACATTTCTGGTGGTTGTTTGAAAAGCGGTAATATAAATGTGTATCAATAACCTTAAACATTACCTTCATCAGCCAAAATCTTTTACGATGTTAAAAAAATTGCTTGTTATAACGCTGGTTTTCTTTTCCAGTGCCGTTCATGCTGATGATACGCTTTCTTTATGGTCGCCTCATCAAATACAGCAGGTAACAATTTATCATCAACCGGATGGACAGTTAAAGTATAGTATTTATTATAAGGGAAAAATGATCATCCAGCCTTCGGACCTGGGTATTAAATTCAGTAAACCGGAAACAACGCTGAATAAATTTGAACTGTTGTCTGTTGAAAAACATGTGTTTGATGAAACATGGAAACCTGTCTGGGGCGAGGTAAGCAGTATCAGGAACAACTATGAAGAATTTGTTTTAAAAGTAAAGGACAGATCGGGTTCCAATATTTTACTGAATATCGTGTTCCGGGCTTTTGATGATGGAGTAGGCTTCCGGTATGAATTTCCCCTCCAGGAGAAGCTAACACATTTTATAGTTGCAGAAGAAATGACTCAGTTCTGCGTGGGCGCCGATCATAAAACTTTCTGGATACCCGGGGACTACGACACCAATGAGTTTATGTACAACACATCGAAGCTAAGTGAAGTGGATGCAAGTAATAGTGCCATGAGCCAGGAGATCTATGCCAAAACTTTTTTTGATAAAAATGCTGTGCAAACACCATTGATGATGAAATCTGCTGATGGTTATTACATCAATATTCATGAAGCTGCATTGGTGAATTACCCGGCTATGAACCTGGTAATTGATAAAAATACTTTTACTCTTAATGCACGCCTGGTACCAGATGCTGTTGGCAATAAAGCTTATTTGCAAACACCTGCAAAAACACCCTGGCGCACTATTATTACCAGTGATAAAGCAAAAGAAATACTGGCATCTAAAATGATCCTGAATTTAAATGAGCCTTCCGTGATCACTGATGCTTCATGGATCAAACCGCAAAAATTTGTAGGAGTGTGGTGGGAGATGCATGTCGGTAAATCAAGCTGGGACTATAGCGGTGGGCAGGTAGGTTCTCTACAAACAACAAAAGTGCCGCATGGCGCCAATACGGCTAACGTAAAAAAGTATATTGATTTTGCTGTAGAGAACGGAATTGACGCTGTACTGGTGGAGGGCTGGAATACCGGCTGGGAAGACTGGTTCGGTCAATGGAAAGAGGATGTATTTGATTTTGTAACGCCGTATCCCGATTTTGATATAAAAGAATTATCAGCTTATGCAAAGTCAAAAGGAGTGAAGCTCATCATGCACCATGAAACATCAGCATCTGTAACAAACTATGAACGCTGGATGGATACCGCTTATCGTTTCATGAAACTGTTTGGGTATGATGCTGTAAAAACAGGATATGTTGGACATATTATTCCCCGCGGTGAGCATCATGACGGTCAATGGATGGTAAAACATTATGAAAGAGTAATGCAAAAAACAGCATCCCATAAAATTATGCTGGATGCACACGAGCCGGTTCGTCCTACCGGCCTGCATCGAACCTATCCGAATTTTCTTGCCTGCGAAGCCGCCAGGGGAAATGAATTCAATGCATGGAGTGTGGGCAACCCGCCGGAGCATGAAACGATCCTTCCTTTTACAAGGCTGATGGGCGGCCCTATGGATTATACGCCGGGTATTTTCCGGACCAAAGTAAACCAGTTCGATCCCAATAAAAAAGAGCAGGTGCATACTACGCTTTGCAAGCAACTGGCTTTATATGTTACGATGTACTGTCCCCTGCAAATGGCAGCTGACCTCCCGGAGAATTATGAAGCTCACATGGATGCATTTCAATTCATTAAAGATGTGGCCGTG
>JAHEZF010000174.1 GCA_023251215.1 Sphingobacteriales bacterium
GGAAATTGAAATTTTGCTGCATCTCCCTGTTGCGCATATTTATCAATCAGGGGACCGCCGGGATAGGGAAGTCCCAGCAATTTTGCAGATTTATCAAATGCTTCACCGGCTGCATCATCAATGGTTTCTCCCAATACTTTTAATTGAACAGGTGATTCACACAAAACAATCTGTGTATGCCCACCGCTGACAGTCAAACATAAAAAAGGAAATGCAGGTTTTGGATCGTCAATGAGATTAGCCAATACATGCGCCTGCATGTGATGCACGGCGATCAATGGTTTATTCAATGCAAGGGAAAGTGATTTTGCAAAGTGGGTTCCTACCAGTAATGCTCCAATCAAACCTGGCGATTGAGTAAAAGCAATGGCATCGAGAGATTGCAGATTTAATATTTCAGATTTCAGATTTTGGTTCGCTTCCTGTAATGCGGCATTGACAACAGGTACAATATTCTGCATGTGTGCTCTGCTCGCAAGTTCCGGCACCACACCTCCGTATTGCTCATGCACTTTCTGACCGGCAATGATATTGGACAAAACTTTTCCGTCGCTACATATTGCAGCGCAGGTTTCATCGCAACTGGATTCAATTGCTAAAATCGTAATTGACATTGTAGTTATTTAAATGAGGTTACGAAGTTAATGACTCTACTTAAGCCTCCCCTTCGGGGAGGTTTGGAGGGGCTTTATTTACCCCGGATAGCTGCCACCGGATCCATCCTGGCTGCCTGCGAAGCAGGAATAAATCCAGCCAGTATTCCCACAATAATGCAGATTATAATAGCAAGCGACATATTTCCGGTAGAGATGAAAACAGGAAAATTTAATGCGCTGGTAAGAATTTTTGTGAGTAAAAAAACCAGCGTTAACCCAATTAAACCACCAATGATGCAAAGGAATGCAGACTCAAGCAGAAATTCTGTTAGAATGATCCTGCTTTTGGCGCCTACTGCTTTTTTTAACCCGATTTGCCCCGTTCGTTCACGAACAGTGACAAACATGATATTGGCAACACCAAACATTCCTACAATTAATGATAAGGCAGCAATGGCCCATCCTCCAATGTTCAGACTGACGAATGCCTGGCTGATGGCTGCGCTGAAATCGTTGATATCATTCAAGGTAAAATCATCATCCTGTGTGGGACTCAACTTATGAATAGCTCTTACGGTTCCGGTAAGATCGTTTTTCAATGCTTTGCTGGTCATGTTGTCCTGTCCCTGTACCATGATCAGCGGGCTGGCACGGCGTTCGTCCATAATGTTTCGGGCATATTTATATGGCATAACAATGCTCTCGTCAAAATTCCAGCCACCGATTATTCCTCTGCCCTGTTTCTTGAATATGCCTACAACAATTCCTTTTTTGCCTCTTGCTGTCAGGGATTTGCCTAATGCTCTTTCTGCCGAAACATATAATTTTTCAGCGATCTCGTTACCAATTACAAAAGCATTGCTGCCATATTCAAATTCGGCGTCAGAAATATAGCGGCCAAGCTGAATGTCCACCGGTTGAATATCCTTGAATTCATTACTGATGCCATAAAGTGTTACACCCGATAAAACATTTTTTTCAAATTCTGCATTGTCATTTACATTGATCTCAAATGCTGCAAACTTGGCGCCGGGAGTTCTTTCTTTGATCTGCTTCAGTTCATCAAATCTTGGCGAGGGCCTTTTTACATATTTCCACCAGGGATAGTCGGGCCCGCCACCGGCGCTGTAATCCCATTTGTCGAGATAAATAGTGTTGGTGCCAAGTGCCTTCACTTCATTCTGAATATTATGTTCCAGGCTGTTTACTGTGGCCAGTACGCCGATGATGCAAAAGATGCCGATGGTAATGCCAAACAATGAAAGAAAAGTGCGGAGTTTATTTTTCCACAATTCCTGCATCGCCATTTTAAAACTGCTGAAAACGATTTCTATTGTCCGGCGGATCATGTTGTAAATTTAGTGGAAGCCTGTTGAGTGCTGAAAGATTTTATTTGGGTGGCATCAACTCTATATCTCTAATTGGGTGTTCTTGTACAGGAAGCCAGATAACTGATTCCTGCTGCCGAACTGTATTGGGCATACTTAATATACAATTCTGTAATCTGAATGTTTTCCAGATACAAAGTAATTGGCGTTGGAGGTTGATTAATTATTATAGTCATTTTTGTTTTAGCAACATCTGTAAAGTTCCATGTTGTTGCAAAGCTGGCGCCTGAAAAATAATAAGTTCCTGTATTATTAGTACTGAATTTTATTGAATCAGAATCGTAAATGGTACCGGAAACACCCCGCTTATAATAAGTAGTTGTATTGTTGCTGAGCTGCACCCTGATTTCATCAGCTTTCCATGTTTTTCCTGTTAAAATTTCTTCAGTTGTTTTTACGGCCGGAGTAGTAGTGCTGTCTTTCTTACAAGAAACTACAGCCAAAACGCAAAATGCTATAATTGTAGTTTTAGATTTCATTTTGTAGCAATTAATATGATAAATAATTCCTCACTAAGATATGCAAGATTAAGTATTAAAAAATTCTCCTTTTAGGAATTCAGGGGATTCATTTGTATTCATAGCGTTACCTTTGCCGCCGCTAAAATAACCAGCAACCAGTACCCAGCAACCAGCATGAAATACCACAACGAAATACAACGTCGCCGCACTTTTGCCATCATCAGTCACCCCGATGCCGGTAAAACAACACTGACAGAAAAACTTTTGCTGTTTGGCGGAGCCATTCAGGTAGCCGGAGCGGTAAAAAGTAATAAGATCAGAAAATTTGCAACCAGCGATTTCATGGATATAGAAAGGCAACGTGGAATTTCTGTTGCTACTTCCGTAATGAGTTTTGAATATAATAACATTCTTATTAATCTTCTTGACACACCGGGTCATAAGGATTTTGCTGAAGACACTTATAGAACATTAACAGCAGTGGACAGTGTGATACTTGTGATAGACAGTGTGAATGGGGTAGAGGAGCAGACAAGACGACTGATGGAAGTATGCCGCATGAGAGATACTCCGGTGATCGTTTTCATTAATAAAATGGACCGGGATGGTAAGAATCGCTTTGACCTCTTAGAAGAAATCGAAAAAGAATTGTCCATTCACCTCCACCCAATGACATGGCCCATCAACAGCGGAAAAGATTTTAAAGGCGTTTACAACCTGCATGATAAAAATTTATTGCTGTTCACTGCCAATACGAAAGCAAAAGATGAGGACAGCATTTCTGTTACAGATTTGCATAACAAAGCAGTGAATGATAAATTAGGTGAAAAAGACGCCAGCCAGTTACGGGAAGATGTTGAACTGGTGGATGGAGTACATGGTGAATTAAAAGTGGAAGATTATCTCACCGGCAAAGTGGCCCCGGTTTTCTTTGGCAGCGCCATTAACAATTTCGGAGTGAAAGAAATGCTCGATACATTTATCCACATTGCACCTACCCCACGCAGCAGAGAAACAACTGCAAGAATGGTAAATGTGGAAGAAGATAACCTGAGCGGTTTTGTTTTTAAGATACATGCCAACCTTGATCCAAAGCATCGGGACCGGATTGCTTTTTTCCGGGTTTGCTCGGGAAAATTTGAACGTAACAAATATTTCCATCATGTAAGGCTGGATAAGGAAGTTCGTTTCAGCAATCCTTACTGTTTTATGGCAAGAGAAAAAAACATCATTGAAAATGCTTACCCGGGTGACGTGGTGGGATTGTTTGATACAGGTAATTTTAAAATAGGCGATACACTGACAGAAGGAGAGGACTTTTATTTTACCGGCATTCCTTCTTTTTCACCTGAGATATTTAAAGAAGTGGTAAACAAAGACCCGATGAAGACCAAGCAACTGGAAAAAGGTTTGCTGCAACTTACCGATGAAGGAGTAGCGCAACTGTTCACACAGTTTGGGGGCACTAAAAAAATAATAGGTTGTGTTGGCGAATTGCAGTTTGAGGTGATTCAATACCGTTTGCTGCACGAATATGGAGCATCGGTTGTGTTCAACCCCTTGCCTTTTTATACGGCCTGCTGGATAACCAGCGATGATCCAAAGAAGCTGGATGATTTCACCCGCTTCAAACAAGCCAATATTGCTGAAGATAAAGACGGGCACCCGGTTTACCTTGCACAAAGCGAATGGTTTTTAAATACGGAAAAAACAAATAACCCCGCCATAGGATTTCATTTTACATCGGAGATACACAAAGAGGCGGTGTAAATCAGAACTTGCTGCTGATGCCGGTATAATTATGCGGCGAAATCTTTTTCAGCTCTTTTTTAATATCATTACCGACCTTAAGCCCATCTATAAACTGCTGTATTGATTTTTTATCAATTTTATTATTGCCTCTTGTCAGGTCTTTTAGTGCCTCGTAAGGATTCGGATAATTCTCCCTGCGCAATATGGTCTGAATAGCTTCCGCCACTACAGCCCAGTTATTTTCAAGGTCATCATGAATTTTCGCATCATTGATCAGCAACTTACCCAATCCTTTTTCAATAGA
>JAHEZF010000175.1 GCA_023251215.1 Sphingobacteriales bacterium
CCAGCCAGCCGGTAGAGCCGCAAACAACAGGCACGCCCAGCTCTATCGCTTTTTTCACATTATCAAATGCACTGTGCGGTCCGGTGAACTCAATGGCAACATCTGCTTTTGTAATTTTCTCTTTATTGAAGTCAGGAAGATTATTGATGTCAATCTTCAATACAACTTCATGTTTACGCTGCATGGCGATCTCTTCAATGATCTTTCCCATTTTGCCATAACCGATCAATGCGAGTTTCATAAGTTTTAAAGTTTTGCGTTTTGAAGTTGGAATGAAAACCCAGAACTGAGAATTCCAGAACTTACGAAGTGAAGTTAAATTATTTTGTGTGATTGTTTTTAAAGCTTAGGACCAAACTTAGCCCATTTGTGTTAGCCATTTCACTATAACCGGGTTTGATCTGCAAACTAAGGTCAGGGCTTACATCAAAATATTTGAGATGGGCATCCACCGTGGCATCAATTACATTTAATCCCCAGAACAGGATAAAGATTAATGCTGAGTAGTCAATATCCCGGCGAAACTGGTTGCGGTAAAACCGGAGCGATTCTTCACTAAGTGGTTTCAGATTGTCTTTGATCTTTACATACAAAGCGGAATCGGTACCATTGACCCGCATATTATATTTTACCCTGTAAGCAAAACGGGTATCACGGTAATAGTTATAATTATAAACGAAGATTCCGGCAGGTATTCCCAGCAGGCCATATACGATCGGAACTTTCCAGTATTTTTTATTGTAGATCTGTCCCAGTCCCGGTAAAATAGCGGAACGGATGGCTGCAGTTTTCGGGCTGTGGAGTTTTATAGCAGTGCTGTCTTTTTTTGATGATATTTTTTTTATAGTTGTCACTGAATCTTTGCTGGTAATGCCGGGCTCTTTGCCCTGCGCAAAAGAAAGAGCACAGTGTAGCAAAAGCAAAAAAAATAATAATGATTTTTTTTTGTTATGACTATTTAAAATTTCCCGCATCTTCATAAATCCCCTTCAGGGGTGGGGGTTTAATCAAAGGATACATTTATTTGCCCGAGAATTTTATTCAGTTCTTCCTGCGAGTAATACTCGATGGTGATCTGCCCGCTGCCGTTGCGGCTATGCCTGAGAATTACCCGGGTACTGAAATGCGATGCTAATTTATCTTCAATTCGCTGCAATGAGGGAGGTAAATGACTTTTTAAGGAATTTTTAATTCTGCCGGAAGTGTCGCCGCTTTGTTTATACAGGTTGCGGACCAATGCTTCGGTTTGTCGTACTGATAATCCTTTTTCTTTGATTGCATTAAAAATGAAAAGCTGTTTGTCAATCATATCTACATTGATCAAAGCTCTTGCATGGCCCATGGTCAGTTCACCGTTGCGGACGGATAACTGTATATCGGGTGGCAATTTCAGTAAGCGGACAAAATTGGCTACGGTGCTGCGGTCCTTACCCATTCGTTCGGCTACCTGCTCCTGTGTATAATTCAGTTCATCCATCATTCGTTTATAATTGAGCGAAATTTCCATGGCATTCAGGTCTTCCCGCTGCAGGTTTTCAAGCAATGCTAATTCGAGGAGTTGTGAATCGTTGGCCTGGCGGATATAGGCAGGAATGTCATTAATGCCGGCAATCTTTGCGGCCCGCCAGCGTCGCTCGCCGGTGATCAGCCTGTATTTTCCGGATGCAAGTCTGGAAACAGTGATAGGCTGAATAATATCGTGCATCTTAATGGAATTAGCTAACTCCTGTAAAGATTGCTCATCAAAATCACGGCGGGGTTGTTTGGGATTGGATTCAATTTCATCAACCGGGATCCGGTTACTGCCCGTAGCGGTTTCTACCACGGTTGTTTTTAGATGCCCGCTGCTGGTCTTAAGATCGGCATCAATACTTTCCAGTAAGGAACGGATTCCTTTGCCGAGAGCTTCTTTATTTTGTTTGGGGTTGGTCATTGATCATTGAAAATTTTAAATTGCAAATTTCAAATTTACAATCTGCAATTTACAATTCCAGTACCCTCTCCTCCTGCTTAATCTTCGTCAAATCATTTTTCTGAAGGATTTCTTTGGCAAGATTCAGGTAATTCATAGAACCTTTGCAGCTGGCATCGTACAGGATCACCGGTTTACCAAAACTCGGGGCTTCAGCCAGCCTTGCATTGCGGTGAATAATTGTGCTGAACACCATATCATCAAAATGCCGGCGTACTTCACTTACCACCTGGTTACACAAACGTAAACGGCCATCATACATGGTCATCAGTATTCCTTCGATGACGAGTGAGGTATTTAACCTGGTTTGCACAATTTTAATAGTGTTTAATAATTTGCCCAAACCTTCCAATGCAAAAAATTCACACTGTACAGGTACTACCACGGCATCAGCTGCTGTTAATGCATTGACAGTGATAAGTCCTAAGGAAGGAGAGCAGTCAATAATGATAAAATCATAATCATCTCTTAAAGGCTCCATCAAACTTTTCAGCACCATTTCCCGGTTAGGATAATTGATCATTTCAATTTCTGCGCCAACCAGGTCAATATGAGATGGAATGAGATCAAGATTTGGAATATCCGTTTTCAGGATTACATCTTTTGCTTTGGAATCATTTACCATGCAGTCGTACAGGCTTTGTGTCACGTTGTGCAGATCAAAGCCCACACCGGTAGTGCTGTTAGCCTGCGGGTCGGCATCCACCAGCAGGGTTTTAAATTCCAGTACGGCAAAACTGGCCGCCAGGTTAATGGCGGTAGTGGTTTTTCCAACACCTCCTTTTTGATTTGCAACACCAATTATTCTTGCCATTTTTGCCCTGTTCCACCGCCGGCGGAAAATTTAATTTTAAATATTGATCGTGTCACCAATGGTTGGTAAATGCAATGTACATTTTGCGTCAGCAAAAGTTTTTTTTGCTTTTTCATGATCTATTTTGATGTAGCCAAACGTATCATAATGCACTCCAATAATGTTGCGGCATTCTATCATTTGCGCCGCCATGGCTGCATCTGTATAGCCCATGGTAAAATTGTCGCCTATCGGTAAGACGGCAAAATTTAGTTTTACCCATTTGGGGATGAGTTGCATATCCAGTGTTAGCGCCGTATCACCACTGTAATAAAAATTTCCTTCCTGTGAATAAATGATAAAACCCATCGGGTTGCCTGCATAGCTTCCATCGGGCAAGCTGCTGCTATGCTGCGCCACTACACATTTTACAGTAAACACATCGAACTGAACAGCGCCACCTGTGTTCATTGGATGTGTATTACTCACTCCATGCTGATTCAGCCATTCATGAATTTCCCAGTTGCAAATTACTTTGGCGCCGGTGCTTTGGGCTATTGCCACGCAGTCTGCAATATGATCGGCATGGCCATGCGATACAAGAATATAATCCGCATCTATATCTGCTATCCTGATATTCTTCGCCAGTTCATTGCCGGTAATAAAGGGATCGAACAAAAGTGTTTTACCATTTGTTTCTACGGCAAAACAGGAATGACCGTAACAGGTGAACTTCATTGATTATAATATTAGAGAATCTGCAAAAATAAGTCTTCTGCAAAAGAATAGTTGAATGCCGCCTGTGTTTAATTTTGAATCTTCATTATGCGTAACTCTCCTTTCTGGTGGATATTGATCGGCTTTATGGTATTGCTTGACATCTATGTGTTCCAGGCAGTAAAATTAATTTCTCAACCGGCTGCCGGCAAAACCAAAACAATTATTTATTCCGGCTATTGGGTTTTATCTGTCAGCGCCGTTATTATTCTGATCATTCTTCCTTACCTGCAGTTTCAGCACCAGTCAAAGCTTTTCCGGACAACAATCTTTGCACTGATCGCCGGGTTGTTTTTTGCAAAATTGATTGCCTCTGTTTTCTTTTTGGTGGATGATATACGCCGCGGCATACAATGGCTGGCCGGGAAAATATTTTATTCAAACACGGAAGGAGAAACTCTTCAACAGGGAGAAAAAATTTCAAGGTCAGTTTTTCTTAGCTGGACAGGCATGCTGATGGGTGGCGGTTTTTTTGGTTCGTTGTTATGGGGTTTTGGAAATAAATACCGCTACCAGGTAAGAAGATTCAAACTTTCTTTTGCCAGCCTGCCTGCCTCTTTCAAAGGATTGAAGATCGTTCACATCTCTGATATTCACTCGGGAAGTTTTACTAATAAAAGTGCGGTAATGAAAGGGGTACAAAAAGTACTGAATGAGAAACCAGACCTGATTCTTTTTACAGGTGACCTGGTAAATAACAGGGCTGATGAAATGCAGGATTACATGGATGTATTTAGCAAAGTGAAAGCGCCGATGGGAGTTTTTTCAACCCTGGGTAATCATGATTATGGAGATTATGTGCATTGGAACAGCCCCGAAGAGAAAAAAGCCAATCTTGAAAAATTAAAAAAGGTTCATGCAGCTTTGGGCTGGCGGTTGCTGATGAATGAACATATTGTTTTGGAAAAAGAGAATGATAAGATCGCTGTTATTGGTATTGAGAACTGGAGTGCA
>JAHEZF010000176.1 GCA_023251215.1 Sphingobacteriales bacterium
TTCGCTTGTTCTCAGAAAGAAAAGGTTGATCTTTTAATTTACAATGCCACTATTTATACGGTTGATTCTTCGTTCTCCACTGCTGAAGCAATGACAGTAAAAGATGGAAAAATTGTTGAGGTTGGTAAGACAACCGATCTTCAAAATAAATATGATGCAAAAGAAAATCTGGATGCACAGGGCAAATTCATTTATCCCGGTTTCATTGATGCACATGCACATTTTGTGGGTTATGGTTTCAGCTTAAATCGTGTCAACCTTGTCGGCACAAAAAGTTGGGACGATGTGATTGAAAAAGTAAAAGCCTTTGCGAAAGAAAATCCGCCAGATGGCGGATGGTTGCTCGGAAGAGGTTGGGATCAGAATGATTGGGAGGTAAAAGAATTTCCTAATAATGAAAAATTAAATGAACTTTTTCCTGATCGTCCCGTAATGCTGACCAGGGTGGATGGACATGCAGCGATTGCCAATCAAAAAGCATTGGACATTGCCGGAGTGAAAGCCGGTGATAAATTAACCGGTGGCGAAGTAGAAGTAAAAAATGGGAAGCTGACCGGAATTCTTATTGACAATGCAACAGGCCTGGTATCTTCTAAGATCCCTTCTCCAACCATGGCACAAACCAAAGAAGCTTTACTAAAGGCACAGCAGAATTGTTTTGCTGCAGGATTGACAACTGTTGATGATTGTGGCCTCGGTTATATGCAAGTTCTGCTAATTGATAGTTTACAAAAGTCGGGTGAACTGAAGATGCGCATTTATGCAATGCTAAGTGATAATAAAAGAAATCTTGATTTCGCTTTTTCCAATGCCCGCCTGAACGGCTCACCCGATAGCTATCGGGTCGGGCAGGGGAAAATAAAAACTGATAAGCTGAATGTTTGCTCATTTAAAGTATATGCTGACGGTGCATTGGGTTCAAGAGGGGCTTGCTTGTTACAACCCTATTCGGATAAACCCGGTTGGTCTGGATTTTTATTGAATTCGAAAGAACATTTTGATTCCGTAGCTAAAATTATTTATGAAAAAGGGTGGCAGATGTGCACTCATGCTATTGGTGACAGCGGCAACCGGATGATATTAACCGTCTATGCAAAATACCTCAAAGAAAAAAATGATTTGCGCTGGCGTGTAGAACATGCACAGGTGGTAAATGAAAATGATTTTAAGTTATTTGGAGATTACTGCATCATTCCTTCTGTGCAACCAACTCATGCTACCAGCGATATGTACTGGGCAGGCGACAGGTTAGGAAAAGAAAGAGTAAAAGGAGCTTATGCTTACAAACAATTATTGCAGCAAAATGGATGGATGCCATTAGGAACTGATTTTCCCGTTGAAGACATTTCCACATTCAAAACTTTTTATGCTGCTGTTGTTCGCATGGATGCTAAAGGATGGCCGGATGGTGGTTATCAAATGGAAAATGCATTGACAAGAGAAGAAACTTTGAAGGGCATGACAATATGGGCGGCTAAATCAAATTTTGAAGAAACCGAAAAAGGCTCTTTGGAAAAAGGAAAGTTTGCTGACTTTGTAATCCTCGATGCCGACTTAATGAAAGAAGCCCCTGAGAAATTATTGCAGGTGAAAGTATGGAAGACTTTTTTGGGCGGAGAGAAAGTGTATGAAAGAAAATAAGGCTTCACGCAAAGATCGCAAAGAGGCGAAGGCGCAACGCAAAAGGCTTTGTTCTTTGCGGCTTTTTGAAAACTTAGCGTCTTTGCGTGAATTCATGCTGAATAGACCCGATGGCTATTGGGTTACAGAACGTACAAGTGTGCGACGCAACAAAAGCTCAATAGTATCCCGATAATTATCGGGACTACTGCTTGCTACATAATTTCCCTTAAGCAAAGTCATAATATCCACATTTGTTCCTCATTCCTTCCCCACTCTATAAATGGAGGGAGAATTGCATTAAATTTGCCGGATGAATTGGAATGAAAAAAGAAAAGTCCGTATTGCCGTTCTCGACCTCTATGAAGGTGCACCCAACCAGGGCATGCGTTGTATCCGTGAGATCATCACTCATTGGAGCAAGTCCAATAATCTCGAAGTAGAAAAAAAAGAATTTGATGTGCGGCTGAAAAATGAACTGCCCGATACATCTTTTGATATTTATATTTCCAGCGGCGGTCCCGGCTCTCCATTGGAAAGTCGTTTCGAAGATTGGGACATCGCCTGGTGCCATTGGGTGAATGAAATACAACGCTGGAATAGTAATCCTGCGAATACTCAAAAAAAATACATCCTCTTTATCTGTCATTCTTTTCAACTGGCCAGCCGTTATTTTAATGCCGGCCTTGTTTGTAAAAGGAGATCAACTGCTTTTGGTGTATTTCCTGTGCACATACTGGAAACTGGAAACGCAGAACCTGTATTTGATGGTTTGAGAGATCCATTCTATGCAGTGGACAGCCGTGACTACCAGGTAGTGCAACCGAATCATGAAGTGCTGAATAATATGGGAGCAAAAATTCTTTGTATTGAAAAAGAACGTCCGTATGTACCGTATGAAAGAGCCGTTATGGGCATTCGCTTCACTGAATATATGATCGGTACACAGTTTCACCCTGAAGCGGATGCGGTGGGTATGAACATCCGCCTGCAAAGCGATGAAAAAAAGAGAACGGTGATCGAAAATTACGGCGAAGAAAAATGGCTCAGCATGATGGAACAGTTAAATGATCCTGATAAAATTATGTGGACCTACTCTCATGTATTGCCCAATTTCCTGAACCAGTCGGTGGAGCAATTGCAAGGCGTACTTGTATAATGCTGAGTAGAACGTTCAATAATTATTGATTATTAATTATTCACTATTCACCCACTACTCTTTTGGCTGCCAGCCCGCCTTTCATTATCTTCCGGCTAAAACGAGGGGGCATGATTCCATCCATCCGCAAAGCATACAACGCTGCTTTTACAAAAGAAAAGTATGAAGCATTCCTGAGAGAACTGGACAGTGTTCATCCGGGAGCAATAGAATTCAGGGTAGCGGAAACACCCATCTTTGTTCCAAAAAATTTTACACAAAAAATGCTGGCGGCCTGTGAGAGTATTGTTGATATTATTATCGATCCAAACTTTAAAGAGCTTACAAAAAATGCGATCCCTGAAAACCTGGAAGTGCCCAATGAAAATGATTATTCCCATTTCATCGTTTTTGACTTTGGCATTTGCATCAACGAAAAAAATGAATACGAACCCCAGCTGATCGAAATGCAGGGCTTTCCTTCCCTCTTTGCTTACGAAGTTTTGCTGCCGGAGATTCATCGCAAACATTTTTTTACTCCGCCCGGGTTTACCAAATATCTTAGTGGCTACCATAAAGAAACTTATATTCAATTACTCAAAGAGATCATTGTTGCTGGTGAGAAACCGGAGCATGTGATACTGCTGGAAATATTTCCCCAAAAACAAAAAACAAGAATTGATTTTTACTGCACCGAAGAATATCTCGGTATCAAAATGGTTTGCCTGACCGAGTTAATTAAAGAAGGGAAAAAATTATTTTATCTCAATAACGGGAAGAAAACAGAAGTGAGGCGCATTTACAACCGGCTGATCTTTGACGACCTGCTGCATCAAAGTCCGGAAGTGCAGGAAAAAGGAAGGATTCTTTTCGAAGATATGGATGTAGAATGGATCGCTCATCCAAATTGGTTTTACCGCATCAGCAAATACACATTGCCATTGATCCATCATCCTTATGTGCCGCAAACATATTTTTTAAACCAGGTAAAACAAATACCTGCTGACCTTGAAAATTATGTATTGAAACCTTTGTTCTCTTTTGCCGGGCAGGGTGTGGTGATTGATCTGAAAAAAGAAGACATTGAAAATGTAAAAGACCCGGAGAACTGGATATTGCAGCGCAAAGTGAAATATGCTGATGTGATTGAAACGCCGGATATTCCTGCAAAGGCCGAGATAAGAATTTTTTATTTCTGGAAAGATGGCCAGGCAAGACCTGTTGCCACCAACAATCTGGCAAGATTGAGCAAAGGACAAATGATTGGCGTCCGCTACAATCAGGATAAAGAATGGGTGGGCAGTAGTTTTTGCTGGTTTGAAACCCCTGTCCTCTAAAGGGGAATTATATTTCTTTAAATCGAAATGTCATTAACATAATCAAGCTATTTTATGCAGCCAATCAAAAATATAAAGCCGAAAGAATTAGTGCCCGGCATCACCGGCTATTATGCTCATGGCAGCAGCCTAACTTTTGGTTATGTAGAGCTTTTAGAAGGAAGCAATATCCCCATGCATCATCATGTGCATGAGCAGATCACTTATATCATCGAAGTGCAACTGGATATGGTCATTGGCGGAGTAGCTTGTTCATTAACTGCAGGAATGTATCATGTCATCCCTTCTGACACACCACATTCAGCGACTGCAAAAACATTTTGTAAAGTGATTGACGCTTTCAGTCCGGCAAGAGAAGATTACAAAACTTAACAATAAGTACTCAACCC
>JAHEZF010000177.1 GCA_023251215.1 Sphingobacteriales bacterium
GTTACTCATTGAATTGCCAATACTGACCGGCTTATATTCCAGTAAACTGTCGCTAAGAGCCCACAACACGGCATCCTGGTATGGAAATTTTTTTACCCCGACTTTTTTAGTCACCTTATCATAAATAAAATCCTGGGATGATTTCCATCGGCCGTCTGCAGAAATTTTCTGTTGCAGTTCCTGCTGGTTAGCTTTATTGTTTGGATCCGTAATAACCGGTTTCAGCAAAATGCGTTTTACAATATGATAACCATGCGAGGTATTAAAAGGTTTACTTACAGCGCCATCTTTGGGTAAACTCCACAGCATACTTTCAAACTGTAAATCATATTGCCCCACACTTATATCCGGCATATTGCCCCCGCTGGCTGCGCTTACATAGTCATTACTGAAAGCAGTGGCCAGTTTTTCAAAGTTGTCACCGGCTATTATCCTCTTGTACAACGAATCAGCAAGGGTAGCAATTTGTTTTTTTGTGGCTTCGTCTGAACCGGGAGGAATTGCCAACAGTATCTGCTGGGCTTTTATTTTGCCCATAGCTTTTCTTTCACCCAGGACTTTAAAAATATGCAACCCGATCTTTGAACGATATGACTGAGAGTATTTGCCAACCGGGGTGGAATAAATAATATTTTCAAATTCATAGGGCAAGGTGAACACCGTGATAAAACCCATGTCGCCTTTATTTGTTTTTGCAGAAGGGTCATCAGAACTTTGTTGGGCAACGGTTAAAAAGTCATCTCCTTTTTGCAATTGCTTCAATATTTCTTCGGCTTTATGCTTTGCTGCTGTTGTGTCAATAACCCCATTCCCGTTTTTGAATGAAATATAAATATGCGCAACATGTATGTCTTTCAGGCTGCGTTGAAATGCTTCTTTGTTTAGCCGGGAAAGCATTTCCGGTTCTGTCATATAATTCTCCACGATCTGTGCCCGCAGGTTATCCACTTCGGTTTTCACCTGCGGCAAAGTATCATACCCCCGTTCATAACCTTCCCTGATCTTTAATCTTGAATTGATATACAAGTCAAGATATTCGCTAATGGCTTTGGCTTTATTAGCGGCTTTCTGGCTATTATTTTTATTATAAACCTTCAGGAAATCTTTTGCATCAACGGAATATTTCCCGTAAGTAAAAAGAGTTTGTGCTGATGCAGTGATCGTTCCCCAACAAATAATAATCACAAAAAGGCATCGTTTGTTCATATTGTTGATTTTTTTCAGTGTCGTAATCATTGCCCTTTCATTTTTACATCCAGTACTTCATCAATTTGCTGGTAGGTCAGTTTTTTGGCAACAATGTGTTTGTCTTTATCCAGCAAATATAATGTAGGAAAGATAAGCACATCGTATAACTGCGAATAACCGGGGATGCCTGCATCTATCCGTGCTTTGTCATCTGCTTTGGAGTAATATACATTTGTCCATTCCTGCAAATGATTTTCGTTGATAAACCTGAGCCAGTCTTTTTTAGTGCCGTCAGTTTCTCTTGCTACAGCATATATTTTTAACCCGGCCGCTTTCCATTTGGCCCTGTAAAATGAATCCAGTTTGGGCGCCACTTCTTTGCAATGGCTGCATGTGGGATCCCAAAAAAAAATGATCATATAGCTGGCTGGGAGGGAATAAAGGTTCGTTGTTTTACCAGCCGTGTCCGGCAAGTCAATATCAGCAGCCGGTGTGCCCATGATATTGGCCATTAAACTATATGCCCGGTCAGTAATAGTTTTTTTGCCTTTTTCAGTAAGCCAGGAATACGTTTTATTGGAAAAATATTTTTCAAACATGTGAACGAACACTGCATCTTCCCACATGTATTTTTGAACCAGGTAGCGGTTCACAAACCGAAGCAGCAGGAATTTGGTCATCTCTTCGTTAATGGAAGCATAGCCCAGCATCCAGTCAATTTCTTTGATCACCGAGTCGGGATGCGGCACTACCAACTGGTTAAAATATTTGTCTAATTTTTCTTCAAAGAAAGTAGTATAAGCCAGACGGCCATCCCAAAAATTAACTCCGTCCCAAAAATGATTTTTATAAAAATTGTATGCGGCTAAGGAATCGGCTTTTGTTTTGGGTATTTGTAATGAAGCAGGTACTTCCGGCTCCCGCATGGCAATTAAAAGAATGCTGAGAATATTAGCGGGATTTTTTTTGATGATATCCTCACGGTACTCTTTTACGTCTTTGTCCAGCTTGTTTAGCTTCTCCGTTAATTGAGCAGAATCCTTCGCAGTTTTTGCAGCAGCCAGTTGTTCTTTCGTATCAGCAATTTCTTTTCCTTTTGACAACATATATTGCTGGTACCCATTGAACAACTTATTATCAGGTGAGTTGAGAAACTGTATGCCGGTTCTTATAGTGAGAGTATCAGCGATTACCGAAAACTTTTGTTGGTTATCAATTAATATTTCAAAAAACCCGGCTTTATTAGGATAGCCAACCAGGTAAATGCCGCCCTGTAATTTTTTCGGACCCTTAAAAACTGCTTCACTTTTTTCATTCAGCATGGCCGAATCAATGATGGGGTATTGCTTGCCAAAATAATGACCCAGGTAAATAAACTGTTTTTTAAATGGCTTAAAGGTTACTCTGATCTCATAACCTGACTGTGCGAAAACTGAAATTGATAATAATAAACCCAGCGGGAGTACAAATTTTTTCATAGCTCAGAATGAATCCGTAAATATATTTAAAAACCCCAGCCCATAGAAAGAGAATTATCAGAAACTGTGTTAAAGAAGGTTTTATATAAGAAACCGTTGCTTTGCGGAAGAAATGAAGAAACCGTATATTAATATTCCCCTTTAGGGGTTAGGGGTATACTTTTATGCCGTGAAAAGAAAGAAAGAAAATATTGTATTGGAAAGAGTCCTTGTAGAAGATTATGCAGCAGGGGGCAAATCGCTGGCAAGAGTGGACGGGAAAGTAATCTTTATTGAGAATGTAGTACCGGGTGATGTGGCAGATATTCGCTTGGTTAAGAATAAAAAAGACTGGGCCGAAGGAGTTCTTCTGAAAATTCATTCTTTATCGGCTGACCGGGTGCAGCCATTCTGCTCCCATTTTGGCGTATGTGGTGGATGCCAGTGGCAGATGTTGCCGTATGAAAAACAGTTAGCCTATAAACACCGGCAGGTGGAAGAAACATTAAAGCGGATTGGAAAAGTTTCGTTGCCACATCTGCAACCAATCATCGGGGCTGCTGAAACAAAATTCTACAGAAATAAGATTGAATACACTTTTGGTACAAAAGAATTCATAAAAGAAAAGCCTCCCCAAACCCCTCCGGAGGAGGAGTTTATCAACGCACAAAGCCAGCTTATCGGAGCTTCTGATGTAAAGGGTAACCTCAAATTATTAGAGCCTTCTGAAGTCCCCCTTTCGGGGGGCGGGGGAGCGGGTTTTCATGCCAAAGGCATGTTTGATAAAATAGTGGATATTAAAACCTGTTACCTGCAGGCCGAACCTACCAATGCAATTCGTTTAGCAGTAAAAGAATTTGCAATAACAAATAAATGGACTTTTTATGATATCAGGAATCACAGAGGCTTTTTAAGAACCATGCAGGTTCGCTTATGTACTACCGGCGAACTGATGGTGAATATGGTAGTGGGTGAAAAAGATGAAGAAAAAATCAGGCAATTAATGGATCACATACTGCAGAAATTTCCTTCCCTCACAACTTTATTATATACGATCAACACAAAATGGAATGACAGCCTGCATGACCTGGAACCGGTTATTTATTATGGCAAGGGTTATGTAATAGAAAAGCTGGAAGATTTTGAATTCAAGATCGGCCCCAAATCTTTTTTTCAAACCAATACCAGGCAGGCAGAACAATTATACCGGGTAACAAGAGAATTTGCTGAACTTTCGGGGAAAGAAACTGTTTATGATCTTTACTGCGGCGCAGGCAGCATAGGTATCTTTGTGAGCAGGAAAGCGAAAAAGATCGTTGCTGTGGAAGCAATTGCTGCCGCCGTAGAAGATGCCAAACAAAATGCAGCATTGAATAATGTAACCAAGGCTGAATTTTTTACCGGCGATGTGATTGATATTTGCACCGATGATTTTTTTGCTGCACATGGCCGTCCAGATGTAATCATTACCGATCCGCCACGGGCAGGTATGCATGAAAAGCTGGTAAAAAAGATTTTTGAAACGGCGGCACCCATCGTTGTTTATGTAAGTTGCAATCCTGCTACGCAGGCAAGGGATCTGAAGATACTGGATGAAAAATATGAAGTGACAAAGATCCAGCCGGTGGATATGTTTCCTCATACACACCATATAGAAAATGTGCTGCAGTTGAAACTGAAGAAAAGTTAAAGATGAAACTTGCAATCATTCCGGAAAATAATAACAACTAATTTTACCGCATGAGCAATTTCCGTTATACAAGACCTGACCGGTTTCCACCCATTATTAAAAACCTGATCATTATTAATGTACTGGTCTGGATTGCACAAAAATT
>JAHEZF010000178.1 GCA_023251215.1 Sphingobacteriales bacterium
TATTCTTTCTCTTTAGTATTAAGAACATAAATAGACGAAGTATGGAAAGTTAAAGGATTCTGAAGTAAGACAGGCAGACAACCTTTTGGTTCAAATTAGCGACTTTTGTAAAGGAATATGAAAAAGGCTTTACTTATTGTTATTGTTTTATTTTCTGCTTCATCACTTTTTTCCCAAAAAGTGGATAGCATTTATTTCCATCTTTATACTGACAGCCTGAAAAAAGGCCAGCACAATTATATTAATGTAGATGCTAAACTAAGTAATGGCAAATGGCTGCCGCTCACTGCCAAAGAAGTATTGTTTTCATGTCCCTCCGCTACATTCGAAGGCAACGAGTTAAAAATTCCGTTTGATTTTAAAGAAGAAAAAGTATCCGTGAAAGCAGTATTTAAAAACAACCCTTCCATTTGGATAGAAAGAACAATCTGGATAAAAAAGAAACCCGATGATGAAATACTGCCAACGAAAGATGATATCATGAATGGTAAAACACCCAAAAAGAACAAGGGAAAGAACCGCAATTAAAAATTATGAGGCTTTCTCAAAAACAGTTTGGTTGTCATAATGAGCTTGTCGAAATATCAATCAAACCATCAGCCTTCGACAAGCTCAGGCTGACATACTTTTAGAGAAACATTTCTTTATAATTGATCATTCCTGCTTAAAGCGTCTTCTTAGCGTCCTCCAAAAACTTAGCAAGGCCAATATCAGTAAGCGGATGTTTTAATAATCCTAATATAGAATCAAGTGGGCAGGTACATACATCAGCTCCAACCTCAGCACAACGGATAATATGATTTGGATTTCGAATGGAGGCCGCCAATACTTTCGTTTTAAATCCCTGAACAGTGTAAATATGTTTTATTTGTTCTATTAATTGCACCCCATCCCAGCCAATGTCATCAATGCGCCCAATAAAAGGCGATGCATACGCTGCACCGGCTTTAGCACAAAGAATAGCCTGGCCTGCTGAAAAAACTAAGGTGCAGTTGGTTCTTATACCATTATCCGTAAACCATTTAATAGCTTTCACCCCGTCTTTGATCATGGGCACTTTCACCACAATATTTTTATGAATGGCTGCCAGTTTTTTCCCTTCTTCAATAATACCATTAAAATCTGTGCTGATCACTTCAGCGCTGATATCACCATTCACCATTTCACAAATGGTTTTGTAATGATTCATGATGGCATCATAACCTTTAATGCCTTCTTTCGCCATCAGTGACGGGTTAGTGGTTACTCCATCTAATATTCCCAACTCATTTGCTTCTCTTATCTGGGCAAGATTGGCTGTATCAATGAAAAACTTCATAATATTTCAAATTTTAAATTGCAAATTTCAAATTTTACTCCTGGCTTTGGAGGTAATAATAGATTTCGCAAGGATCTTGCAGAGTTCTTCACCCTCGACAATTAAAAGACTCAATTTTTCTTTCTTTATCAATTCAAGGTCGCTGATAACTTCGAGCCAAAAGACAGATTCATCCATTTCCTCCAAAGAAATACCCAATTTAGAGCTAAATAATTTTTTTGAATACGCCTTGCAAGCCGAACGATAATTAGCGGCAGCAGAAAATGATGACCTTAGAACCTGACCTTTAATTATATTAGCCTCTGGGCTATTTGGCAAAGACCTTGTAAGCTTTACAACTCTATATGCAAATTGTTTTAACCTTTCTAATAGTTCTTTCGAGGTCATTCCTGCAATTTTAAATCTTAAATAAACAATTTGCAATAAAAAATGGCAGGCTGATTACATCGCACCGCTGCGACCACCTACCCTTGCTGCCTTCCGGCCCTGGGGGAGTTCAGCAGGAGCTGGTCGTGTAAGACCTGCCGCTGCAAAGATAAGGGAATACGAAGTAGTGAATGTGAAGTAAGAAGTACGATTTACGAAGTAAGAAGTACAAGTTTCTGATAATAGAAATTTTAATTACGTATAGGACTGGCGTACATCGCACAGAACAAATCTCTACCGATGAAATACAGAACTGAGCCGGGTAAATCCAATCAGTTCATCAGCTCTTCCGCCAAAAGCTCTGAAATAAACCATTACCATATAACTATTTTCCGTTTCCCAATAATTGCCTTCTGTATTTTCAAAAGAAACATCTTCCTGTTTTTTTTCGGTCATAGTAACATAAGAATAGTTGTAATAACCCTGCTTAAGCAGCAACGTCTTTTCATAGGCGCCCTTCTCTTCATTAAATTCCATTTTTGAATTGTCATCAGTTAAATAATTGGTAAGTTCTCCAAAGAGGTATATGTTTTTGCCAGCAAAAGGGCGGTTGCCGGGAGGATAAAAAGAAAAATGCACATGAGCATAATCGCTTTGCCAGTAGGGATTATTGTTATCTATGTTTTCAATTGTGTAAATACCATCAAGGTCACGATAATAAACATATACCTGCTGCCCCCGTTCGCCATCCGGTTTTACATATACATCGGTACGGCCCTTGCTGCTAACAAGATCCTGCATACGGTCACTCATCAGACGCAGGCTGCGCAGGTCTATCCATCGCCATTCCTTACCAGCGGGAAATGTGGTATTTTCTTCATCGCTGTATTCATAATAATTACCCCGGAAGATAGTGGGACGATCAACCATTAATGCAGAAGCCCAGATATTGTTTTGTACGATCGTCACTTTCAGGTCCTGTGGCGAAAAAGTTTTAAGCTGCGTATTGGCAGTGCTTACCGCTACCTGTATCCGTTGATGTGTTTTAAATAATTGCATATTGAAAGGCTGCTGCACCTGGGCAGAAACGGATGTCTTATTGTCCACAACCAAAAATCGTTTAGTAAAGACCAGCTTCGAAGTATCATCATTCAAAAAAACTTTTAATAAATAGTTGCCGGACCTGGTAGGCATTGAACTGCGGTCCGGTATTGTGGCCTGGTAATGTGTGTAGCGGGTTAATGCAATGGATGAATAACGATAAGTGCCGATGCGGTTGGTTTGAAAACCCCTGATATAATCATAAGATTGCAGGTTGGCTGCTGTCCAGTCGGCATTGCAAAGCTGGTAAGTATAATAATAGTTTTTTAAGTCGGCATCCATGTCGTCAAAATGAAGTTCCAGTTGATCATTGCTGTTAAGATTAATAAATGGATAATTATAAACATCTCCATATTTATAAAGCTTTACTCCATGAATACTGGATTTATAAATATAATCAGGCAACTGTGCTTTTGCAGAAAGCACCGTTAAAAGAAAAACGGGAAAAAGAATCTTACTCATGGAAATGAATTCATCTATTGTTTCGCAATATTGTGCCACTACGTTAAAACTACTCAGTACTGTACCACTTCGTTAAAACTACGTAGTACAATTTAAAAATCAGGTAAAAAAGAAGATAAATCTTATTTACCGGCTTATTTTTGTCCATAGGACTTCAATAGAGAGAAAGACAAACAAATCAATTTGAAGGTTGCAGACTTTATAGCAAACCGGATAGCATTTAACCGGTCCAAAGGACCCGGCGGGCAAAAATCCTTTTCCCGGTTCATCATCCGGCTGTCCATTGTGGCTACTGTTATCAGCGTAGCAGTCATGATCGTTACCCTGTCACTTGCCAATGGATTCCAGGAAACAGTAAGCCAGAAGGTCTTCAGTTTTTGGGGGCATATCCGCATACAGGAAAAGCAACCGGACAAAGCCATCATATCGGAAGAAACTCCTATCATTAAAAACGATTCGCTGGTTACAAGTATCCGGCAAAACCCGCAGGTTCAAAGTATTCATCCTTTCGCTACGAAATATGCTATTTTAAAAACAAAGGATGAGATAGAAGGAGTGCTGATAAAAGGATTTGACAGCACTTATGATTTCGGTCACCTGCAGCCATTCATTCAACGGGGCGGGCCGATACATTTTAATGACAGCAGTTACAGCCGGCAGATCATGATCTCTGCTTATACGGCCAAACAATTAAAGCTGAATGTGAATGACCGCATACTGATCTATTTCATAAGGCCTGATGGAAACATCCGTCCTGATAAGTTAACAATAGCCGGCATCTATAAAACGGGAATCGAGGAATACGATAAAACATTTGCCATCGGCGATATCAAACTCATTCAGCGGCTGAATGACTGGCAATGGAATGAAGTGGGCGGCTATGAGATTTTCCTGAAAGATTATACTCAGATTAAAAAAATGGCGGATGAGATATACAACATGGATCAGTTCCCGCCTACATGGAACTCCATAAGCGTAAAAAATATTTCGCCCAATATTTTTGACTGGCTGAACATGCAGGATGTTACCCGTAATGTGCTAATTGGTTTTATGATCATTGTGGCTGTCATAAATCTTATCACTTGTCTTATTATTTTAGTATTAGAAAGAATCCGGATGATCGGCATTTTAAAATCGCTTGGCGCCACCGACTGGACCGTACAAAAAATATTTCTTCGTCATTCTGCTCTTATCACTATCACGGGAATTATAATCGGGGCAGCTTTTGCCCTC
>JAHEZF010000179.1:0-3464 GCA_023251215.1 Sphingobacteriales bacterium
TCATAACGGGCATCCGGCCCCAGGTTTTCAAGTCCGGAAATATTCAGTTCCAGTTCATCATTTTTTAATTTTTCGTTGGCGGAACTTGCTGCGTTTAATTCTTGCGAAATGTCCGGGTGATTGATTTCTTTTTGACAAGCGGCGAGAATGAGCAGGGACAATATGCCGCCTGCAGCTTTTTTAAGTTGCTTTTTCATGATACAATTTTTTTTGGTTTAGATACAGGAAAATACCAGCAGACGAATACTGATTATGCAAATGCAATAAGTGCTGCAGCACTATTTATTTTTTTGCCTCAGCATAACTGCTTTTTTATATTTACACCAAAAGTTGAGATAAAGTTTTTAATAAAAAATATTTTTTTATGCTTTCTTCACCTTTTTATATCCATATTTGTAGTATAAAAAAATGATTTGAAAGATCAGAATCTTTATACCGAAGACGAACTGGTAGCTGCTTTGAAAAAAAGGGAGAATGCTGCTTATCATCATCTGTATCTTCATTATCGCGGGTCTTTATTTAACCTTATTCTCCAGATAGTGCAGGATGCAGAAACTGCCAATGATGTTTTACAGGAAGTATTTATTATTGTCTGGAAAAATATACACAAATACAACCAGGAAAAAGGAAGACTTTATACCTGGCTGCTGAACCTTACAAGGAATACCGCCATCAACAAGACCCGATCTAAAAATTATAAGAACTCATTAAAAAACGACGACATCAGTATTTACGTTAATAGTATAGAAAACAAAGAGACTGCAGTGCAGAACATTAACCTGATCGGTTTGAGAAAAGAAGTCTGGAAGCTGAAAGAAGAATTCAAAACAGTACTTGACCTTTCCTATTTTCATGGATTTACCCAGGAAGAAATATCCCGGGCATTGCATATACCTTTAGGCACTGTAAAAACAAGATTACGCAGTGCCATCATTGAATTAAGAAAACAATTCAGATAAATGAAGATAGAAGAATATATATCATCCGGCATCATTGAGTTGTATGTGATGGGACTCTGCAGTGAAGATGAAAAACGTGAAATAGAATCTTTGCGGCGGCAGTACCCGGAGCTGGAAATAGCTATCAGGGATTTTGAAACAGAACTGGAAGCAAAAATGCAGCAAAACACAAGTTTACCAGCTGCTGAAACAGATAAAAGAATTTTAAAAAGTATTGATGAACTCCGATTTTCTGTCGATAATTTCAAAACGACGGCAAAGAAAACGCAAATAATCAGGATGAAACCCTTAATGGCTGCAGCTGTATTATTGCTTATTGTTTGCGGATATTTTATTTATTCTTTAAATAAAAAAATAACCAGTCTTGAAAAACAAATTTCAGGAAAGGACGCAGAGTTTTCCACACTTCCGGCAAAAGATTATAAAATCATGCTTGAACCGACAATTACACCGGTCGCAATGTTAGGTGTTGGTATTCACTCCATTTGCCGCTGTACCATGTTTTGGGATAAAAAAACAGGTAAAATTTATATAATAATACATCACTTGCCTCAACCTTCTTCAACGAAAGACTACCAGCTTTGGGCTATGGTAAATGGTAAACCAGTGAGTGTTGGTATCATTCAGGATGAAATCAGAGGAAGATTTATTGAAATGAAAGAAATACCTTCAGATGCAACCGAATTTATTGTAACACTTGAAAAAGCCGGTGGCAATGAATCTCCGACAATGGAAGAAACATACATGAGCGGCAGGATCTGAAATTTTATATGTCAGGAGTTTTCAATCTATCCCATCTGGCGCAAGCCTGCCTGCGGTAGGCAGGTCTTCTGCTTTCAAACTCTAACAAACTAAAGTAAGCCAAACTTGTGCCGTCAAAATCAATAAAATTTTTTTTCCCTGCCGAGTGTCCCCACCTCTTCATAGGCGATGTCTATTTCGCTGCCGAGTGTCCCACCCCAGCTTCTTCATAGGCGATGTCTCGACCAGTAGTAGTTAGTAATAAAAATGAATTTTGCGGCCGGACTCGCCGTACCAATACAGATGAACGACGAGTCCGCCAATACACGAACCCATACAATGAGACTCGTCTATGAAATTCAGTGGCCGGACTTTTTCTGTCTCAGCCGTGTCTTCGCTGGCGAGACACGGCGTTACTCAAAACAATCTCCGTGTCCCAATGGAGACACGGAGATGACAGAAAAAAATATCCTGTCGAAGGATCTTTTTTTTCACAGCCGTGTGTCCTGCCTCTTCACAGGCGACCCCGAAATATTCCGGACAAGCTGTTACGGCCAGCAGTAATAGCAACAAAATGATTTTAACTGCCTGACCCGATACTTCGACTCTTCGACAAGCTCAGAGCTCAGTACTATCAGGTTACCGGAATTGTAAACTAATAAATGGCAAGCAGGTTCGTAATAATGGATGCAACTTTTCGCACAACCTCACCAGAAATTTCCTGAAATGGTATAGCATGACTTATCATTTATTCTTTCATGTTCTTGTGGGGGGTCTTCACACAAGCCCATTTGGTGCAAGTTTTTCTGGGCACAGCAGGAAGATTAAGAACTGATTTCAAATTGTACCCTACCTTTAAGAAATAAAACCAGGCTCCCGATGAAACTTTACCTGGATACTTCAATCTTTGGCGGTTATTTCGAAGCAGAATTCAAACTGTGGACTGAAAAACTCATTGATGAAATTCTAGATGGCAATTATACTGCTGTCATAGCCGATCTGACCCTTGCAGAACTGGAAACGGCTCCGGTTCGGGTAAAAACATTGGCGGACCGTGTAATACAAACCAATTCAATCTTTGTAACCCTTGATACAGGCTGCATCGAACTCGCAGATAAATATCTTAAGGAGAAAATTGTTACTGCCAAATACCAGTCTGATGCCCTGCATATTGCCGCCGCCACCATTAATAATGCCGACGTAGTAACAAGCTGGAATTTTAAGCATATTGTAAATTTGAACAGAATAAGACTGTATAATTCTGTAAATTTGAAATACGGATACCCTGTAATAGATATCCGGAGCCCGAGAGAAATTGTAGCAATATGAAACCCGTCAAAACAAAAAAAGATTTTAAAGCGGTTGATTTTATGCGCAAACGCCGTAATGAGTTAAGTGGTTTGTACAATTCAAACCCTGAAAAGTTCTTAACCCAACTCAAACAGGTTCGCAAAAAATACAGCAGGAAATTCCGTATATCGGAAAAGCAACCGGCATAATATCTTTCCCTGCTATCCTGAGTGTTCAATGATTTAAAGATTTTTTCCTCTGCCGAATGGTCCCATCTTTCACAGGCGATCCCGATAGTACTGAGCTCTGAGCCTATGGTGTAAAATAAACCAACTTCAGCTCTTTGATCTTTTTAAGATTTTTATCAGCGCTGATCAGGGGCAGGTCAAAGTAAATGGCAGTAGCGCAGACTATAGCATCACCCACTTTGGTTTTGTAATCTTTCTTTATCCGATTGCAATTTCTTTAATCTCA
>JAHEZF010000179.1:3474-4468 GCA_023251215.1 Sphingobacteriales bacterium
TTTCCCTGCTATCCTGAGTGTTCAATGATTTAAAGATTTTTTCCTCTGCCGAATGTCCCATCTTTCACAGGCGATGTCTCGACCAGCAGTAGTTGGTAATAAATGAATCTTGCGGCTGGAGCCGATAGCTATCGGCTCGCCGTCACCAGCACAGATAAACTACGAGTCCGCCACACACAAGCCCATGCAATGAGACTCGTCTATGAATTTATTTCATTTAAAATCCTATCCGTTTTCTTTCTTTCCAGTCTTTTTCATTTTGTTTTTCATCCAATAATAAATTCAATGCTTCATATACATCTTTGAATTGCCGGTTGTATTTCTTTTCCAGGCGGGCAATCTTTTCAGCGAGTTCTTTATTGGTAAGAGCAAATTGCCTGACGGCAACAAATGCTCTCATGATCGCAATATTTACACGAATGGCTTTGTCACTATTCAAAACGCTGCTGAGCATTGCTATCCCGATAGCTATCGGGATTCAGTAAAAGCAAATGGCATATACCGTATACCACCTCTTTTATTTGAGGTGCTGAAATTGCACCTCAAAGTTTTCCATTCTTTTGAAGTAAGCTCGAACATGAAATCAGGCGGGAACCGTTTCCTGTTTTGCCGGACTGCTCTTTTCAGATACTTGGTTTCTGTATCATACAATTCAGAGAGATCAAAGTCGAGCATTACCTTTTGCCCCCTTACTTCATAAATTTTTTGTTGGATGACAGTTAGCTGCATGGGAAAGGTCTTTTAGCTAAAATACAAATTAAATATGTTGTTCTTTTCCGGCCGGGTGTCTCATCATCTTACGCCGTGATCAGTGTTTTCCCATCCCGGTTCATGCTGCTCCATTCACCCAGAACCATGTTTCAAAATATCTTATCTTAAGGTTTCATTGCAATAATTCAAATGAAACAGCTGCTGTTATTGATCATATTGTCATTACGGTTAACAACCGTAACGGCTCAGTCGGATTCTGTAATGGCCGCCCATATCAAAATAG
>JAHEZF010000180.1 GCA_023251215.1 Sphingobacteriales bacterium
AATGCAGTGGATAAAGCGGCAGAAAAATTCGGGGGTATTGATATACTCGTTAATAATGCTTCAGCTATATCGCTTACTTCTACCGAACAAACAGAATTTAAACGATTCAACCTGATGCATAACATCAATGTGCGGGGAACTTTTTTTGTAACCAAAGCCTGTATTCCGCATTTAAAAAAATCAACCAATGCTCATATACTTACTTTATCACCTCCAATTAACCTTGATCCAAAATGGTTTGACAAACACGTTGCCTATACCATCACTAAATACAACATGAGCATGATGACCATTGGCTGGGCAAAAGAATTGAAGAAAGACAGAATAGCTGCCAACGCATTATGGCCAAGAACAACAATTGATACGGCAGCGGTCAGGAATTTATTGGGTGGCCAGGTGCTTGCCAATATGAGCCGCACACCGGATATACTGGCTGATGCGGCTCATTATATTTTGCGAAAATCTTCAACTGAATGCACCGGCAATTGTTTTATTGATGAAGAAGTATTTGCGGCAGAAGGAATTACTGATCTGAGTAAATATTCGGTTGTTCCCGGCGCACAGTTGTATAGGGATTTGTTTGTGTAAAAAACTAATTTGGTAATAACTATTCATTATTTACTTCAGATCTTTTCTCCGGTCGCATCTGCGGAAACAATAGCACATCCTGTATCGAAGGCTGGTTAGTGAGTAACATACAGATCCGGTCAATGCCAAAACCAATGCCCGATGCCGGCGGCATACCATATTCCAATGCACGGAGAAAATCATAGTCAATGAACATGGCATCATGGTCACCCCTTTCCATAAGTTTTGCCTGCTCTTCAAAACGTTCCCGCTGGTCAATGGGATCATTCAGTTCGCTGTACGCATTGGCAATTTCTTGACCGTTTATTATCAACTCAAATCTTTCCACAAGGCCCTGTTTGTCCCTGTGCTTCTTTGTCAGCGGACTCATTTCAACAGGATAATCCATAATAAAAACGGGTTGTACATAATGATGCTCGCATTTGCCCCCAAAGATGGCGTCAATCAATTTGCCCTTGCCCATTGTTTTGTCAACTTCGATTTTCATTTGTTTGCAGGCAGAACGAAGATGTTCTTCATTCATTTTACTTACGTCAAAGCCGGTATGTTCTTTTATCGCCTCATAAATGCTGATGCGTTTATACGGAGCTTTAAAAGAAATTGTCTTGTCGCCTACCTGCACATCAGTTGTTCCGCAAACATCCATCGCCGCTTTTTCCATCATTTGTTCTGTTGTTTCCATCATCCACAGATAATCTTTATACGCCACATAGAATTCAAGAATGGTGAACTCCGGATTATGTGTTCTGTCCATCCCTTCATTGCGGAAGTTGCGGCTGAATTCATATACCCAGTCAAATCCGCCGACAATCAAGCGTTTTAAATAAAGTTCATTGGCAATGCGCAGATAAAAAGAAACATCGAGAGCATTGTGATGAGTAACAAAAGGTTTTGCTGCTGCGCCGCCGGGAATGGTTTGCAATACCGGTGTATCCACTTCCAATGCGCCTCTTTCATTCAGAAACTCCCGCATAGAATTGATCAGCTTTGTTCTTTTTACAAAAGCTTCTTTTACCGAAGGATTGATGATAAGGTCGGCATACCGCTGGCGGTAACGAAATTCCGGATCAGTAACCGCATCAAAAGTTTGCCCCTCGGCTTCTTTGACAATGGGCAATGGACGAAGTGATTTACATAAGATAGTCAGTTCTTTTACATGAACTGAGGTTTCACCGGTTTTGGTAATAAAAACATAACCCTTTACTCCAATGATATCACCAATGTCAATTAATTTTTTCCAGACAATATCATACAACATTTTGTCTTCGCCGGGGCAAATATCCTCGCGGCGGATATACAACTGTATCTTACCATGCGCATCCTGGATCACAGCAAAATTGGCCTTGCCCATATCGCGGATGCTCATGATACGGCCGGCTACACAGACATTGGCAAACTCAGCTTTTTTTTCTTCAGAAAAGTTTTCTTTTATGTATGCTGCATTATTATTGACAGGATATAGTGGCGCCGGGTAAGGCTCAATGCCCATCATGATGATCTCGGCCAGTTTTTCTCTCCGGAGAAGTTCCTGTTCAGATAAATGTTGGGTTTGCATGTTCACATACTTTATTTGTTGACCAGAGGGCCAACAACGGCGGCAAAGGTACTGGATAGAGGGAAGCAGGCAAAGTCAAAAAAGCCCTGCTTCTTTAGCTATGCAAAGGTTAGCAAGGTTTTTGTTCTGCTGATTTTTGGATGGGTTTACGGGAAATGTTATTTCAAATTGATCTTTACCGAAAGAGCCGGAAATGAATTTTGAACAAATGAACCCTGCCGAATGACCGGCGCTGTTTCCATTTTAAAAAAAGCAGTTGCTGCTCTTGCTTTTCTTTTATTCCGTGCCGAAGCAATGAATAATGGAATGCTGCCTAATGTTGAAAGGGAACCCACTACCACAAGCGTACCCAGTACATCAAATGAAACATTACCGGGAGCTGCAATGGCAAACACAGTTACTCCGCTGCCAAGCAGAATCCATGCGGCCGTTTTCTGATGTTTACTTTTTTGTAGGTAATCAGTTTTAACCGAAGGAATGGATTGTAGAGTTTGCTGGCTAAAGCTTGCGGTTGTTAATGCTAACAACAAAACACAAATGGTGATACTTTTCATTTTTTCTGATTTTGGTTTTTAAATAGTAGCGTATGAAAGAAATTTATTTAACATAATAAAACGATTTAATTTTTTCAGTTATCTCTTTTTTTGCCGGCGGGGTTGTATTGAACAGGATATCCCACCAGGGCACACTGATACCATGACAATGATTTGGATATTTGCAATGGTGGTAGATATGATACCGGTGCAACCTGGGAAATACTTTTACAGACCATTTCTGATGTAATACGTAATGCATAAATATGAACCAGGTAAACCCGCATATCAGCCCTGCTATAAAAGTAAAATAATTCTGCAGAATAAAAGAAATACCCAGGCTGGCCATGCTGAGAAATAAAAGAATTGTTCTTTGTCTTCCCGAAACCCTGATTTCAGTCGGATGAGTATGATGGTGATGGTGCATTTGAACAGTTTTACTTTTTGTATGACCGTCATGCCCATGATCCCGAAAACGATGAAGCATGTATTCAATAAATGTCCAGGAAAGCCAACCAGTAAAAAGCAGACATAACTGTGCCACCCATGGCGCTGCAGGTTTTATGATGATTATCACCAAAGCGGAAAGCGTCAGGATAGATAAGAATCCCAATATGCAGTTAATTTTGTCAGCTGTTTTTTGATACCGTAATATCATAAATGAGTAATAATTCATATAGCATTTTTTAAAGGGTTAAATAGTTTATAAGAAGTATCAATATGGAATAAGTGGTGGTCATATAATAATTATTTTATCAGTTCGATAGTGGCTGAATACAGAGTGTGATGCACTTCAACTTTATTCAATATCCCGCCCTCGTAGCAGTAATAATTATAATTTCCGTCGGGCAGTTCAATTTTATATTTATGATCTTCTTTTTTTTGGATGTCAATCAATTGCTCAAAACTGTCTGAAAACACCTGGTCAATGCCGACAGGTTCGCCAGCATAAAGACTCAGCATATTATAGGTAACAGGAAAGGTTTTACTGATTGTTGAGTTGTCGCCGGAGCGAATTACATATTGGTTATTTCCAGCATTGATCTGTTTGTTGACTTTTTCATTTCCATTCTGTTTTCTGTAAACAGATGACCGGAGCAGTATGCCGTTATAATATGTTGCTTCGTCTCTTGTCTGGCTGGTAATGCTGAATATAAGCCGGGTCTTTATTTCCGATTCCACCAAGAACTGGGTAATATCCGCTTCTTTTACTTCTGTAAAATGGAGCGACCCAATGGAATTACCACCCCTTATGATCTGGTAATTGAGCTGCTTGGTTTGCGCTAATGTGTTAAAACCCAGGAGCAGAAACCCGGCCAATAATACAAATGCGAGGATTTGGGTAATACGTGAATTTATTTTTTGGATGATTATCCAGATGAATTGTTTTTTATTTTCTGTTTGCCGGTATTGGCGGATGAGCCAGATGATGAATGCGGGGATCATAAAATAAAGTTTAATGGTTAATGATTTTTCGTATTTTATTTTTAGTTATTAAAATTTTCCAGCATGAACAGATAAGGATCGATAGAACTTTCATTCTCCACCATCTGCTGGCAGTGGCCCAGGATGATGCGGAGAAAATGTTTACCACTTAAGATGTGGCATATAAAATTTTCGCTTTTGGCAGAGGGGCTACTCACCAATTCTGGCATCATTTCGCTAAGCATTCCATCCCAGCAGGCTCTTTCCAGTTCTTCCATTGCTGAACTTTCTTTTCTTTCTTTACCCGTATCCCTGCTGCAGAACTCTTGTTTGGTAAAACTGGTACCCGT
>JAHEZF010000181.1 GCA_023251215.1 Sphingobacteriales bacterium
GGTCAGACATCAGCCGTTAAAAAAATATTACCATTCGCCATCCAGCAAAAAAAACTGGCCAACGGACTTAACGTGGTAACTGTTCCATTCAATAGTCCGGGCCTCGCTGCTTTTTTTATCGTGGTGAGGGCAGGCTCCCGTGAAGAAGTAGAAGCTGGTAAAACGGGTTTTGCACATTTCTTTGAACACATGATGTTCAGGGGCACCGAAAAATATTCTCCGGATACTTATAATGAAGTGTTGAAATCCATCGGCGCATCCGCCAATGCCAATACTTCGCTGGACAGGACTGTTTTTCACATGACAGGTGATGCAGGCATGCTGGAAAAAATGTTTGAAATAGAAGGCGACCGTTTTCAAAACTTAAAATACTCTGAACATGATTTTAAAACAGAAGCCGGCGCTGTTAAAGGCGAATACACCAAGAACTCTGCAAGCCCTTACCAACAACTATACGAACAAACATTGAACACTGCTTTTGACAAACACACTTACAAACACACCACCATGGGATTCTTCAAAGATGTGGTGGATATGCCGAATCAATATGATTATTCCATTATTTTTTTCAACCGCTTTTACCGTCCTGAATATACAACCGTAGTGGTGGTGGGTGATGTAAAGCAGGCGGATGTAAACAGGTATGCAGAAAAATATTTTGGTAGCTGGAAGCCGGGCTCCTATCAGCCAAAAATTGAAACGGAACCCGAACAAACTGCTACAAGGTTTGCCCACATAAAGAATCCTGCTTTTCCCCCTTATGTAAGTTTGAATTACAAAGGCCCGGCTTTTTCTGATAAAAGCATTGACCTTCCAGCTTTGAATATTCTGACCACTTTGTTATTTGATGAAAGCGGCGACCTGTACCAGAAGCTGGTAGTAAAAGAGCAAAAAGCCCGATCCATTGGCGGAGGCCCGAGTTCTACCCGTGATGCACAGCTCATCAGCATTGGAAGTTCCGTGGTAAAAGCTGCCGATATGCAGTATGTGAAAGACGAAATAGCAAAAGCGTTGGAGAGTATCAAAACAAAACCTGTTGATGCAAAGAAACTGGCCGACACCAAATCAAACATCCGCTACAGTTTTGCAATGCGTTTGGATAGCCCGGACCAGATAGCCAATGCGGTGGCACAATATATATGGCTTTCGGGAAATCCTGAATCGCTGAATAATTATTATGCTTTATTTGATAAAGTGACGGCACAGGATATCATGAACGTTGCTAAAAAATATTTTACGGATAAAACAATGACCATTGCCACTATTGGGCCCGCAGATGAAGGCAATGTGAAATAACCAATTACTTTAATTGAAAAGACAACTCATTTTATTTATGAAACAATTGTTAACCGCTTTTCTCCTGATCGCATTCACCCTTTCAGGAATTATAAGTAAAGCCCAGGAATCAGTAGAATTGAAACAACCTGAATCAAACAAGGTAGTGATCAAACTGATGTTCCGGAATGGATCAATCACTGACCCCATCGGCAAAGATGGACTTACTTATACTGTTGCCAATACGGTAATACGGGGAGGTACAAAAGATAAAACTTCCAAACAGATACAGGAATTCATTTATCCAATGGCTGTAAATTATTCAGCATCGGTAGATAAGGAAGTAACCACTTTCACCTTCCAGGTGCACCAGGATTTTGTTGAAAAATTCTATCCTGTTCTTAAAGGACTGATATTAACTCCGGCATTTGCTGATGAAGATTTCAGAAGGATAAGATCAAACCAGCAGAATTATGTTGACCAGGTAATCAGGGCTTCCTCCGACGAGGACTACAGTAAGTTTGCTCTTGAAGATCTTTTATTCAGGGGAACCAATTACCAGCATATGGTGATGGGTACTACAGCCGCTGTCAATGCCATTACACTGGATGATGTAAAACAACATTACAGGAATTTCTTTACCCGCAATAATCTTTCTATTGGTATTGCTGGTAATTACAATGATGCTTTCCTGGCAAAGCTGAAAAAAGATATGACCATGTTGCCCGATACATCGCCTCAGTTACCGCAGGCAGGCAAACCCAATGAACCGGATGGTATCAATGTAGAGATCATTTCAAAAAATGATGCATTGGGTTCGGCCATATTCACCGGCTTTCCTTTGCCGGTCACAAGGTCGAATGATGAGTTTGCTGCATTAATGGTGGCTAATTCATTTTTGGGAGAACACCGGAAAAGCTATGGCAAGCTGTATGATAAAATTAGAAGTACCCGTTCCATGAACTACGGCGATTATTCCTACATAGAATGGTATGAGAACGGCGGAAGCAATATGCTGCCGGTTCCGGGTGTTCCGAGAAGCTCCAATTATTTTTCATTGTGGATACGGCCTGTGCAGGTGGCAGAAGGTTTGCAGAAGCAATATGTCGAATTGAAAGGCATTGAAGTGGGTCATGCACATTTTGCACTCCGTATGGCCATTCGTGAAGTAGATAATTTAATTAATAACGGAATAAGCAAGGAAGATTTTGAACTCACCCGCCGATTTCTCCGCAGTTATAATAAACTTTATATTCAAACACCGGAAAAACAAATTGGCTTTTTAATGGACTCCAGGTTCTATGGCCGTAAAAATTATATCCGGGAAATGGATGCCCTGCTGGCAAAACTTACAGTAGACGACGTGAACAAAGCCATTAAAAAATACTGGCAAACGGATAATATGTTTGTAACGATAGTTACAGACGACAGCGAAGCCGGGCCATTGAAAAAATCACTTGAAGAAAATCTGCCTTCGCCCATGAGTTATTCCAACCTGGTAAAGGAAGGTTTGCCCAAAGCTGTTATGGATGAGGATAACCAGGTAGCCAATTACAAATTGAAAGTAAAAAGTGTGAAGATCGTTGACAGCAAGGATACCTTCAAGCCTGCTGCCAAAGGGTTTTAAACAAAATGTCAGGCCTATGTGGGCTGTTGGAATGAAAAGAAGTTTCTTAAAGCCTGCTATATGTATCGGTTGGCTGATCGCAACATGGAGAGTCTGGTAAAAAAACAAGCTGATTGTCATCAATAGTAACAGAATGTGTTCCAACGCCGGAACTGATCATCTTCAATAACCATTGCCCGGATGTGGATGACTGCATTAACTGGTAAATGCCTGTTTCCGCTGACAGCATTGTTATGTGGTTATAGGATCCGTCGGAATTGAATTGATATATATTTCCGTTACCAGGCGGATAGACTATCGTACCACCTATACCACCTTCTGATTTACGCAACTCCCAGCTACCAATAATGTCTTTTTGGGCATTATGAAGCTTGTCTTTGCGGCACCCCAACCCAATTATCAGAAAAAACAAAACAAAAATCTTTTTCATACTATATTTTCTTTATTTATGACAGGTTCTATTATTCTACTGCTGCTTCAAATACCGTACCTATATTTCTTAAAGCCCATGTTAATCTTTTCAGGCTGAAAAAAATTACTTACTCACCCTGGCTTTTTCATAAACAAACCGGAGATTACCGGGGTAAAATCTTCCATACCACCAATCTTTATACGCAGCAGGAATCGCTTTTCTTACAAACACAGAATCTGCTTCTCCATTCTTATCTTAATAGCTTTTGTTGTCATTTGTTGCAGTTCACTGTAAGAAAATTCAATAAGAACTAAAAAAGATTATAATTTCTTATTATTATTCCAATACGGAAATTGTTCTGCAAAGCCCAGGCCTTGTATAGTCATGCCTTTTGCCGTTCTTTTTGTAACCGTACAGGCCCCTTCCCAATACGAAGGGCTGACATCGAATATCTTTGTAGCAAACAATTCCTGGTTCTTTAACCTGGATGTAACGAAAAATGTATCATTGCTGGCCGGGAGTATGATTTCCCAGTTAGTAGTATAACGGTTGGATGTTTCAGGGCTATCCCACCAGTCCAGCCTTGAAATGATGATTCGCTGCTGGGAATAAATTTTATTTTGTTCATCAAAAATAGTTGCAAACTGCTTTAGCGTCTCATTCTTTTTATTCCTGAATGAATATAAATTATAGTCCGTACCATCTTCCAACTGGAATGAGAACCAGTCCCACCCCTTGTTGATAATATTGAAATTACCCCATTGATGATCCATCCATGAATTGCCTGTTACCGGTATAGTGCGGCCTTGCATGATGATGCTGCCACTTGTTCTTAACCTTGTTAATGAGTAATAGAAGGACCTGCCTCCTTCCATATCAATCAGTCCATTGTCATTATTAAGCAAAGGTGGTTTTTCGGAATCAAGCACAATGTCCAGGCTTATATCCTTTAGCTTTGCTTTTATTCTGAATGCAGAAAGACCTTGCTGCTCGATGATCTGTTCATTCCCATAAGAGATATCGGCTGTTTGACGACTGAATTTTACTTTGTAATATGGATAGAATTTCCTTTTAAAAGTAAAGACATGGCTGGCCTCATCAGTAAAACTTATATGGACAAAGTAA
>JAHEZF010000026.1:0-9647 GCA_023251215.1 Sphingobacteriales bacterium
ACGGTTCATAACCGTGGCACACTTAATTTTGCACAAACCCTTTGTATGGCCGGCGAACTTCATTACCATGATTACCTGCAGTTAGATAAAATTCTCAACGCACAATCCCCCGAAAGCGATAAAAAAAATTTGCCAGCGCATGATGAAATGTTGTTCATCATTATTCACCAGGCCTATGAACTCTGGTTCAAGCAACTGCATTATGAAACGGATTCCATTGTTGAAATAATGAAGCGGCCGGCTTTGAATGATAATTCACCCGAACTGCAAACAGTAGTTCATCGCCTGCACCGCATGGCAACTATATTAAAATTACTGGTACAGCAAATAGATGTAATGGAAACAATGACTCCGATGGATTTTCTTGATTTCCGGGATATGCTGCGGCCTGCATCGGGATTTCAGAGCTGGCAGTTCAAAGAATTGGAAGCAAAACTGGGTTTGAAATATGAACAGCGTCATGGACAGGAGTATTACATTTCGCAATTAAGAAAGGAGCATATTGATATTATTCAAGAGGCCGAATCACAAAAATCTTTATTGCAATTGGTAAATGACTGGCTGGAAAGAATGCCACTAGCTCCCTCCTGGCCTCCGGCAAAAGAAGAGGAGAATAATTCCTTCTGGACTCAATACCATGACTGTTTAAAAAATAGTTTAGTTGAAGTTGAGAAAGATAATCTGCAGGCATTTGAAGAAAATTTTTTTCCTCCGAACGAAAACCCTGGTCATTCATTAAGTTCAAAAGCCTGCCGGGCTGCACTTTTTATCATGCTCTATCGGGGATATCCATTGCTTCAATTACCTTTTCAATTATTGAATTATTTACTCGAGATTGATGAACAACTCAGTTCCTGGCGTTACCGGCACATGAACATGGTGCACCGGATGATCGGCTCACGAATTGGAACGGGCAGCAGCAGCGGCAAAGATTACCTGAAAGCAGCAGCCGATAAACATTATATCTTCAAAGAAATTACTCAACTCAACAGTTTTCTTATTGAGCGCAGAAAACTTCCGGTTCTCCCGGCAGAAGTGGAAAAAAAATTAGGATTTGTTGCAGGATAATTCTTTCTCAGAAAAATCTTCCCACTCCAGTGATAGTTCTGTAAGGGGATGAAAAGAATTTATCCACCATTTTATTGAAATCATCTTTATAAATGACGGGAGTGCTGTGTCCTGAATTGGGCAATATCCATAAATAAGCTTTGGGAATATTTTTATAGATCGGGCTACCTGCTCCGGATTCTCAGAGAAAAATAAATGATAACAAAAATCGCAATGGCTGCCGGGGTGATGAAGGCATAGGAACTTCCGAAATTACTCCATAAGGCGCCGGCAATAATACTGGCGAACAAGGTGCAAATACTTTCGCAGGAAGTGTAAAAACCAATGGCTGTTGCCGTGTTTTCGTGATGAGCAATATTGCTGATCCATGCTTTGATAATGCCCTCTGTGGCTGCTGCATAAGTGCCATAAATAAAAAATAAAATAAAGATGACAACAGATGAGGGTTGCAAGGCAAAGCCGGCATATACAATTGCAAATAAAACCATCCCGGCAATAAAAATTTTTTTCAGACTGAATTTATCTGCCAATGCCCCAAAAGGATAAGAGGCTGCTGCAAATACAAGGTTGTAAAAAACATAGGCGGAAATAGTGATCGTATCATCGCCGGTCACTTCTTTTGTTTTCAGCAATAAAAAAATATCAGAACTGTTAAAAAGTGCAAACAGCAGCAAACCCATTACCAGCCTCCTGTATTCAGGGGTGGCAATTTTCCAGTATTTGAAATAAGAAAGAAAGTTTCCTTTTCCCAATGTAGAAACAGGTTGTTTTTTTTCTTTCAGCAAAAAAATAAGCAGGATAGAAATAATGCCGGGAATAAAAGCAAGCAGAAAAATTGATTTGTACTGGCCAGGATAAAAATAAAGAAATGCCAATGCGCAAACCGGCCCTACGGTGGCGCCAACCGTATCCATACTCCGGTGAAAACCGAATACTCTTGCTTTGGTTTCTTTCGTTGCCTCTTGTGACAGCAATGCATCTCTTGACGCCGTACGGATACCTTTTCCCAGGCGGTCAATTGTTCTCATAAAAAATATCCAGAGCGGATAAACAAAAACAGCAAACAAGGGTTTTGAAATATTACTCAGCAAATAACCCAGTTTTACAAATGGCAAACGAAGACCTTTTTCATCACTCAGTTTTCCGAAATAACCCTTGCTGATGCCTGCAGTGAAATTGGCAAATCCTTCCAGTATACCGATCCATAAAACAGTAAACCCAATTTCTTTTAAGTAAACAGGGATTACCGGGTAAAGCATTTCACTCGCTATATCTGCAAACAAACTGACAACAGAAAGAATCAGAACTGTCCGGGTGATGATACGCATAGATTGAAATTAGTTCAAAAAAACAATTAGAAATCAAAGCCAATCAGCCATTATTTTTTTGTAAATAAGATCAAAGTGATCTACAAAAGTAAAATGCCGGAAAAACAACCGGCATATTGAAAAGTTCCGATGACTGAAACCGGGAAAATTTTTTTAAACACAAATTGTGAGAAACACCGATCTCAAAAAAATCTTGTGTGACAAGGGTTTCCGCTTTGTTAATTCGAATTATTTCCTACAACTTTGCTGCCAATAAATCCGATACAACTTCATGGGACTTTTTAACTGGTTTACACAAGAAATAGCAATTGACCTGGGTACTGCAAACACACTCATTATACATAACGACGAAATAGTGGTGAACGAACCGAGTATTATTGCACTGGACCGCAATAATCCAAAAAATGTGCTGGCGGTGGGCAAAAAAGCATTGATGATGCATGAAAAAACCCACGAAAGCATCCGTACAGTTCGTCCGCTGAAAGATGGTGTGATAGCTGATTTCAATGCTGCCGAGCTGATGATAAGAGAGCTTATCAAGCTTGTTTATCCTAAAAAACCATTATTTCCTCCAAGCTGGCGGATGATGATTTGTATTCCATCTTCTATTACCGAAGTAGAAAAAAGAGCCGTTCGTGACAGCGCTGAGCAGGCTGGCGCCAAAGAAGTTTACCTGATTCATGAACCCATGGCAGCGGCGCTGGGTATTGGTATTGATGTGGAAGAGCCGGTAGGTAATATGATTATTGATATTGGAGGCGGAACCACCGGCATCACAGTAATTGCTTTAGCTGGCATTGTTTGCGACCAGAGCATCCGCATTGCCGGGGACGAGTGCACGGCTGATATCACGGAAAGTCTTCGCCGTTACCACAGTTTATTGGTTGGTGAAAGAACTTCTGAGCAAATAAAAATACAAGTAGGTGCAGCCATGAAGGATATTGATAATCCACCGGAGGATTATCCGGTAAACGGCCGAGATCTGGTAACCGGCATTCCCAAACAGATCATGGTGAGCTATCAGGAGATTGCCGAAGCGGTGGATAAAAGTATTTTCAAAATTGAAGAAGCTATTTTAAAAGCACTGGAACAAACTCCACCCGAACTGGCTGCGGATATCTATCGGCGTGGCTTATACCTCACAGGCGGCGGGGCTTTGCTTAGGGGACTGGATAAAAGATTAAGTAATAAGATCAAGTTGCCGGTACATATTGCCGACGACCCGCTGAAAAGTGTAGTAAGGGGAACCGGTATTGCACTGAAGAATTATGACAGATACCCGTTTGTGATGCGTTAAAAAGAAGTAAGAGGTCAGAAGTATGAAGTCAGAAAAAATAGCCCAATTTTTGGTGATTGCTTTCTGATTTCCGACCTCCGGCTTCCGATTTCGGACTTCTAACTTCAAATTTGCCCAGTTGCGTAACATATTTCTTTTCATTCGCCGCTATTTTAATTTTTTCATATTTCTTGCATTGCAGGTAGTGGCGTTATGGCTATTATTTACTTACAACCATTTTCACCGGGCAAGATTTCTTGGTATAGCTAACGAATTAACTGGCCGCATCAACACACAATATAATAAGGTAGAGGATTATTTTAATCTGAAGGATGAGAACCGGAGATTACATAAATTCAATGACTCATTATTGAATTTGCTACCGGGTAATTTTATTCAACAGGATACCAGTATGAGGTTAGTGAAAGATTCCGTTCCTTATGATACCGCGGGTCATTTCCGCCGGTATTTTTTCCGTGATGCTACAGTAGTTTATAATACCGTAAATGCCCAGAAGAATTACATCCAACTTGACCGGGGCACCAACCAGGGAATAAAAGATAATATGGCTGTTATCAGTTCTGATGGCAGTGCCGTAGGTGTAGTGGTTAATGTAAGCGCTAACTTTTGCCAGGTAATGAGTTTGCTGCATGTACAAAGTACTGTCAGCGCTTCACTAAAAAGAGGCGGAGATTTTGGAACAGTGGAATGGGATGGAAAAGACCCCCGGTTTCTACTACTGAAAAGACTTCCCAAAACTGTTGAGGTAAAAAACGGGGACACCGTACTGACCAGCCCATATTCCTACAACATTCCTCCGGGATATATGATTGGAACAGTTGCTGATATTAAAGTGGATAATACAACCGGTATGTATATTCTTAAAGTAAAGACTGCTGCTAATTTTTATAATCTTCAGCAGGTACATATCATTGAAAATATTGAACGAAGTGAACAGGTAAAACTGTTTGAAGAAACCAGGAAAAAAATTGAAGAAACAAAAAAGAACCCTAAATGAGTGATTTTTTAAGAAATATTTTCCGGATGGCTGTATTTATACTGGTTCAGGTATATATATTGAACAAGATACCTCATCTGCACAGGTTTATCACTCCGTATTTGTATTATCTTTTTATTCTGTGGCTTCCATTTTCCATTTCCCGGGTAGGATTATTGCTAGTAAGTTTTATTACAGGTCTGACTTTGGATTATTTTATGATGACCCCGGGCCTGCATGCCGCTGCCTGTGTATTGACAGGGTATGTTCGCCCCTTTGTTATCAATATCCTTACACCAAAAGACAGTTTTGAATTTAATTACCGGGAACCTTCACCCAAAGCCATGCGATGGGCGCCCTATGCGGTATATGTTCTTATTTTAAGTTTCCTGCATCATGGATATATGGTTTTACTGGAGTGGCTTGACTTTGGCCGGTTCCTGGAATTTGTAATAAAAGTTGTTGCCACTACGGGTATCAGCATGCTGCTGATCTTTACGGTAGAATTGCTTTTTCCGAGACGGTTGAAATTCCGTACCAATACGCCGTAATTTTTTCAAAGGCTTCTTATATCCGGTTTTATTCTGAAATAGATTTGGAAACCATTTGGCACAAATCGTAATTTGTAATTGATATTCATTTTTCTTTCCCGATAGTTATCGGGATCATACTTTGTATTTCGTACTTTGATCTATGCCTGTGTTCAACCAGTCAAGAAGCCGTATCATCCTGATTATTTTTTTGGTTGCCTTTATTATTATCATCGCTCAATTATTCTATCTCCAGGTAATTTCCGTTAAATATCAGAGGCTGGCCGATGAAAATGCAATACTTCGGACAACAATTTATCCGCCGCGGGGATTGGTATTCGACCGTAATAAAAAAGCCATTCTCAATAATACACTCACCTATGACCTGATGGTTACGCCATCACAGGTAAAAGGCATTGATACGAATTTTTTTTGCAGACTAATGGACATTGATTCCGCGGAATTCAGAGAAAGGATCATTTCTGCTATCATCAAGAACAAATCTTTCCGTCCCTCTGTTTTTGAAGCGTCGCTGGAACTACAGAAATATGCCCGCATTCAGGAAAACTTATGGCGGTTTCAAAATGGATTTTACATCCAGGAAAGACCCATCCGCTCATACCCTTATAACTGTGCAGCGAACATTGTCGGTTATATTGGTGAAGTAGATTCCAATTATTTAAAGAAACATACAAGGGAAGGTTATCAAAGCGGCGATTATGCCGGCATGACAGGAATAGAAAGTACTTATGAAAAAGCATTGATGGGTGAAAGGGGAACTCATGTATTGATAAAAGACAATTTCAACCGCATCAAAGGCCCGTATGAAAATGGGGCTATGGATAAAGAGGCCGTTGCCGGCGATAATTTATATACCAGCCTGGATATTGAACTGCAGCAGGAAGGAGAAAAATTAATGAACAATAAAGTAGGAGCTATAGTAGCTATTGATCCAAAAACCGGTGGCATATTGGCAATGGTGAGTGCACCTGCTTATAGCCCCAGTTATTTAACCGGAAGTAAAAGACGAAAACATTATTCCGAATTATACAAAGATCCAAGATTGCCATTGTTAAACAGAACCGTTTCGGCGTATTATCCTCCCGGCTCCACATTTAAGACCTTGCAGGCATTGGTAGCTTTACACGAAGGAGTCATCACACCTCAAACAACTTTTTCCTGCAGCGGTGCATTTTATGGTTGCGGAAAACCCATGAAGTGTCTCGACCCGGGAGTATTTCAATTACAGGGAGCTATTACACACTCATGCAACACTTATTTCGCCAATGTAATGCAGCGGGTTATTAATAACCGTCAATTTCCCAATATGGACAGCAGCCTTTCCAGCTGGGCACATTATATGAATGCTTTTGGATTGGGGCATAAACTTGGTGTAGATCTTCCATCAGAGAAGAGTGGACTTATCCCAACGCCAAAAACGTATAACAAAATATATGGTAATAAACATTGGAATTTTTGCACTTTCCGTTCTCTCAGTATCGGCCAGGGAGAAGTTTTAACCACTCCTTTGCAGGTTGCCAACGAAATGGCCTATCTCGCCAATAAAGGATGGTTCATTACCCCTCATTTGGTAGATTCTATTGGCGGTGGTGATAAGTTTGGTTTGCTTGAAAGGTTTAAAGAAAAACATATTCCGCTTGAAATACCCGACAGCATTTTTGAATTTGTGCATAACGGTATGCAGGGAGTAATGGAAAGCGGAACCGGAAGAGGCTCAAAAGTACCGGGTATAGTTGTTTGCGGTAAAACCGGTACAGCTGAAAATTATTTTAGAGGACAAGCGCAAAAAGATCATTCATTTTTTGCTGCTTTTGCACCAAGAAAAAATCCAAAGATTGCCATTATGGTTATCTGTGAAAATGCCGGCTTCGGCGCCACCTGGGCGGCGCCTATTGCCAGCCTTATGATTGAAAAATACCTGAATGATACGATTGCCGCCAATCGCAAACCTTTGGAGGAAAGGATGACGAAAACCAGCCTGATACCTGCACTGATGCAGAAGCAAATGGAGACAGTGGATTCTTTACAACGGGTAAAAGAAGCTGAAACGCTTTTGAAGAATTATCTGCAAAATATCAAGGATACCCTTCAGTCAGATGATAACCTGACGGAAGATGAAATAAAAGCAATAAAAACAAAGAAAACAAATCCACCAAAAGAAAACCCCGCCAAACAACCACCTCAGAAAGATATTGTTGTTCCTGGCAAACAGAAGAATGCATCATTAAATAAAAAAGATTCTTTAAAAAGATAAAGGCCATTTGATCATGAATCAACGAAATCCTGCTATATCAAAAGGAATTGACTGGAGCCTGGTATGGATATACCTGTTGCTGGTGGGTTTTGGACTTACGGCTATTTTTGCTGTTACTTATAAAGAAGGCGATGCGGTATTACAGAGTTTTTTGAAATTCAAAACTGATTACAGCAAACAATTTTATTTTTTTGCTGTGGCAATTGTTCTTGCGTTTTTCATTTTGCTTACCGATAGTAAATTTTTTTCAGCAACTGCCAACCTGTGGTATGTGGCCGGAATATTCATGTTGTTGCTGGTGTTTCCTTTTCACTCAAGGGTTAAGGGAACTGAGTCCATTATTCGTTTTGAAGGTTTTCAGTTTCAGCCTGCTGAATTTTGTAAGATCTGTGTGGCGCTGGCGTTGGCAAAATTTCTTTCAAGGCAGGAAACCAATTTTTCCAGAACCCGTTCACAACTTATTGCAACGGGAATCGTTTTATTGCCTGCATTGTTAACCGTTTTGCAAAGCGAAACAGGACTGGCGTTAGTGTATTGTGCTTTTTTTATTGTTATGTACCGGGAGGGATTGCCTTCCATAATTCTTATCATTGCATCTGCCGTGGTTGCCCTTGTTATAGCTACGATTGTAGTTGAACCAAACACACTTGCCGTTATTCTCACTTTCATTGCTGCGTCAGCAATCTATATACTGCGCCGGCTTGTTAAACGACGACGTGGCATCCTTGTTACTATTATTTTTCTCTGGTTTATTTGTGTGGGTATTCAGCGATTTGCAGTACCATTTATTTTTAAACATGTAATGCCAAAACACCAGGTGGAACGCATCTTTGATCTTTTTGGCAAGGATAACCCGTATAAAAAAACCGTAGACACTGATGAATCAATTATAAAGAAAAAAGAATCCGGAAGCAGTTATAATGTAAAACAATCCAAGATCGCTATCGGCAGTGGACGCATTCGGGGAAAAGGATTGTTGAAAGGAACCCAGACCCGAAACGATTTTGTACCAGAACAGCGCACCGATTTTATTTTTTGCACAGTGGGTGAAGGCTTTGGTTTTGCGGGTAGTATTGTGTTGCTCGGTATCTATCTTATCCTGCTTTTCAGAATAGTAACCCTGGCTGAACGGCAGCGTAGTACATTCAGCCGTTGCTATGCTTATGGAGTGGCTGCTGTTTTCTTTTTTCATATCGTTATTAATGTTGCTATGACAGTTGGCCTCGCCCCGGTAATTGGTATCCCGCTTCCTTTTATTAGTTATGGTGGCACATCTTTACTCACTTTTACTATTCTTCTTTTTATCCTGATACGGTTAGATGCAGACAGGCAGATGGTATTAAGATGAAATCACAAGAAACAAATTCCAAATTCCAATTTTGGGATTTGAGATTTGTATTTTTGGAATTTATGAAAGTCATTCCACTTTCCGAAGGCACATTTACAGTTGACAGAACCAAAATCTTTGTCCCATTTAGTGAGAGTAGTGACAAATTGCAATCACGGCCTTCGGGCAGCCTGCTGGTGGAAATACAGCCATTTGTTATCATCACTTCAAAAGATATTTTACTCCTCGATACAGGATTAGGATTTTCGAATGCTGACGGGAGAATGCAGATCCATCAGAACTTGCTGAATGCCGGCATTGGACCCTCAGAAATAACAAAAGTTTTACTCACTCATTTGCATAAGGATCATGCAGGTGGTATTTCTGAAAATACCGGGCATAAAAAACCCGCCTTTCCCAGTGCCGTTTATTACCTTCAGGAAAGAGAACTAAACTTTGCTTTTGAAAAAGGATTTCCTTCTTATATAACTGAAGAATTAAAATGGCTGAAAGATTCAAGGCAAGTTATATTATTGAAGGATAATGAAGCTGTGATCGGTAATTACATTCATTACAAAGTGACGAGGGCTCATTTGCCTTATCATCAGGTTTTCTGGATCAAAGAAAATGATGAAACCATTTTCTTTGGGGGCGATGATGCACCGCAATTACAGCAGATGAAGCATCGGTTTGTTGCCAAATACGATTTTGATGGAAAGAAGACAATGGAATTACGAAGAGAATGGTGGGAGCGGGGGCAAAAAGAAAAATGGATCTTCTTATTTTATCATGACGTAAAAAACCCGGTTTGGAAATCTTAGGTCTCAGATTGATCAGCTGTGATTA